>NZ_JAELUD010000009.1:0-91885 GCF_016429185.1 Aquitalea sp. ASV11 | reverse complement strand
TGAAGGGCAAGAACATCGCCCTGATCTTCGAAAAAACCTCCACCCGCACCCGCTGCGCGTTTGAAGTGGCCTGCTACGACCAGGGCGCCAACGTCACCTACCTCGGACCGTCCGGCTCGCAGATCGGTATCAAGGAATCGATGAAAGACACCGCCCGCGTGCTCGGTCGCATGTATGACGCCATCGAATACCGCGGCTTCGACCAGGACATGGTCGAGAACGAACTGGCCAAATTCGCCGGCGTCCCGGTGTACAACGGCCTTACCGACGAATGGCACCCCACCCAGATGCTGGCCGACGTACTGACCATGTGGGAAAACAGCGACAAGCCCATCTCGCAAATCAGCTACACCTACCTGGGCGACGCCCGCAACAATATGGGCAACTCCCTGCTGGTGATTGGTGCCAAGCTGGGCATGGACGTGCGCATCGGCGCCCCGAAACACCTGTGGCCGACCGACGAACTGGTGGCCGAATGCCGTGAAATCGCCACCCGCACCGGCGCCCGCATCACCCTGACTGAAGATGCTGCCGCAGCCGTCAAGGGCACTGACTTCATCCACACCGACGTCTGGGTATCGATGGGCGAACCGGCCGAAGTGTGGGCCGAACGCATCCGCCTGCTCAAGCCCTACCAGGTGAATGCCGCCCTGATGGCTGCTGCCCAGAACCCGCAAGTGAAGTTCATGCACTGCCTGCCGGCCTACCACAACAGCGAAACCAAGGTGGGCAAGGAAATTGCCGCCCAGTACCCGGACCTGGCCAATGGCATTGAAGTGACTGAAGACGTGTTCGAAAGCGAAGCCTGCATTGCCTTCGAGCAAGCCGAGAACCGCATGCACACCATCAAGGCGATTCTGGTAGCGACGCTCGGAGATTAAGCCTGAGGCACCGTGGCAAAGCCCTGCGGCTTTGCCACACCGCCAGTGACTGCAGTCTGACAGCCACACCGCTTCACCCACCACGACGACACCCCCTTGAAGTCGTGGCGGCGGAATCCGCTCCCCCTCACTCAGGCGGATTCCACCCTCCGGCAGGTCATCCCCCGGTGACCTGCCGCCCCATCCGACACACACCGGCCTGCCACAGGCAGACCGGCCACGCCACTGTCCCGACTGTGCGGACAGGGCCAGAAAAGGAAACATCATGCGAGTCGTCGTAGCCCTGGGCGGCAATGCCCTGCAACGTCGTGGCGAAGCCATGACCGCTGACAACCAACGCGCCAACGTCAAGGTGGCTGCCGAACAACTGGCCGCCGTCACCCGGCTGGGCCACAACCTGGTGATGTGCCACGGCAACGGCCCGCAAGTCGGCCTCTTGGGCCTGCAAAACGACGCCTACGCCCGCCACGTCGACGGCAAGGTCACCCCCTATCCGCTGGATGTACTGGGTGCCCAGACCGAAGGCATGATCGGCTACATGATCGAACAGGAACTGGGCAACGTGCTGCCGTTTGAAGTGCCGCTGGCCACCATCCTCACCCAGACCGAAGTCGACGCCGCCGACCCGGCCTTCCAGAACCCCACCAAATTCGTCGGCCCGGTGTACAGCAAGGAAGAAGCCGAAACGTTGGCTGCCAGCCACGGCTGGACCGTCAAGGCCGACGGCGACTACTACCGCCGCGTGGTGCCCAGCCCGAAACCGAAACGCATCTTCGAGCTGCGCCCCATCAAATGGATGATAGAAAAAGGCGCGGTGGTGATTGCTGCCGGCGGTGGCGGCATCCCCACCATGTACCAGGGTGACAAGCTGGTCGGCGTGGAGGCGGTGATCGACAAAGACCTGGCCTCTGCGCTGCTGGCCCGCGAAGTGGACGCCGACTACTTCGTCATCGCCACCGACGTGAAGAGCGTGTTTGTTGGCTGGGGCACCCCGGAAGCCAAGGCCATCCGCCACGCCCACCCGGACGAAATGGACAAGCTGGGCTTTGCGGCCGGTTCGATGGGCCCGAAAGTGGAAGCTGCCTGCGAATTTGCCCGCCTGACCGGCAAGCGTGCAGTGATTGGCGCGCTGGAAGACATCGAGAAGATCGTCAAGGGCGAAGCCGGTACCATCATCTCCACCGAGAAGAGCGGTATCGAGTGGTACTGAGGCCGGGCGCTGCAACACCTGCGGCGGCGTGTCGACGTCGGCTGAAGGGCAGGTGAGATGTGGATCAACAAGGGCTGCCAGGGCAGCCCTTGTTGCATGGTGGCGGCAGAATCAGGCCAGGCCCAGTTCTGCTGCATGGTCGCGGCATAATGCCTGTCCGGCCGCATAGCCTGCCTGATACATCTGCGACAGGTTGGAGTAGGACCAGTCCAGTTCCTGCTCGCGCTGTTCCGGGCGGATGAACTTGTCATAGGGCACGCGCAGCAAATTGGTGCGCGGCTTGCCCTCGGCATCCTTGTTATGCAGGGCCTCGAACAGCTTCAGGTCATCGCGGGCAATTTCGGTCAGCGGGGTGATGATGGATTGCACCCAGGCGTCGTACAGGTCGCGTGGCGGATGGAGGATCTCTTCGCTGCCCAATACATCGAATACCACGGTGGTATCGATGTAAGGGTGATCCTGGAACAGGCGCTTGAAGTTGAGGGTGTCAATGGCCGCGCCTTCGATGTAGTAATCACCATCCAGCAGGTAAGGCGGGTAGATCAGCGGGAAGGACAGCGCGGCCAGAAAGTGTTCGTGGTTGATCTGCTGCTTGTTCCAGCAATCCATGCGCTTTTTGCTGAGGTTGTAGGCATTCAGATAAAACTGCGGCTTGATGTCGGCCAGTCTGGCAAAGTCCACTACCTGGTCGATAAACGGTACATGCGCGCACAGGCCCTGGCTTTTGGCGTTCAGATCGCTGGGGCAGAGCGTGGCCATCAGCCAGCTGCTCCAGTCGGCCGCCAGCCGTTGCAAGGGGCCCTGGTCTGCCTGGGCCTGGATGGCTTGCAGTACCGGATTGGCCTGCTGCCACTGGCGCCACAGATCTGCCAGCGGGCCGGGTTTGTTGAATACCTTGAAGTTGACCGGGAAGACAGAGTACAGCGCATCGGCCACTCCCATGTCGGCCAGTTTTTCCAGTGCGGCTTTCGGGTCCTGCCCTTTGGCGGCGGTATAGAGCAAGCCGACAATGGCACCCGCACCCGAGGTGGAAATGATGTCGAACTCCACACCCGCTTCGATGAAGGCTACCAGCGAACCTGCCATCAATGTGGCGTTAGGGGCGCCGCCGCCCAGTACCAGCGCCAGCGATTTCTTCTTGCTGCTCATGTCTGCCACTCCTGCATGGGAAATGATCAGAATTATGCTTTATGAATTGTGAATTTTCTTTTATTTGATAAGAAAATTCTTAGCAGGAGCTGACTGTTTAGCTAAGTGGTTTTACCATGTACCTTGCAATACATAATAGCTGGAACTAGAATCCGGTCTGACCTTGCGTTGGGCACGTCAAACTATCGTGCAATGCAAGGTAGAGGGTTAAACATGAAAACACAGTTGAAGAAGGGCACGCTGGACATGTGTGTGCTGGCTGCACTGGCGGCGGGGGACAGCTACGCCTACGAATTGGTGAGCATCCTGTCGCGCAGCATGGAGGTGAGTGAGGGAACCATGTATCCCCTGATGCGCCGCCTGCAGGCCGAGGCCTGGGTATCGACTTATCTGGTGGAGTCGGCCAGCGGGCCGTCGCGCAAGTACTACACCTTGACGGCTGAAGGACGACGCCAGCTGACGCTGATGCAACAGGAATGGCAGGAGTTTGTCTGCGACGTAAACAGTGTGTTGCAACTGGCCGCAGGCCGGGCCACGGGAGAAATAGCATGAACCAACAGGAATTCATCCGTCAGTTGCAGGACGCACTGGCACGACTACCGCAGCAGGAAAAGCAGGAGATCATCGCCGATTATCAGGAATACTTCCGCGATGGACTGGCCGCCGGTCGGTCGGAGGAGGAGATTGCCGCTGCTCTGGGTGACCCGCAACAACTGGCGCGGGAGCTGATGGCACGCCACCATATTGCCCGTTGGGAAGACCGCAAGACGGTCGGCAACCTGTTTGCCGTGGTGGGTGCCATTGCCGGCATGGGCTTGCTCAATTTCCTGTTGGCCGTACCCTTCCTGTTTTATCTGTGGATGCTGACCATGGCGGCGCTGGCTTCCACCGGCATCCTGATTGGCGGTCTGGTGCTGTTTGGCACCCTGGCGTGCAATGAGCTGTTCGGCTGGCCGGCCATTCACGAATCGCGCGACGTACGGGCCATCTGGTCCGATTTCGCTCAGGGCGGCCCGGCGGGGAATATTCATATCCGTGGCAGTAACGGCGAAACGGTTGATGTGGTGCGCGAGGCGTCGTCCGGCCGGGCCAGCATTCATATCCAGTCCAGTGATGGTACGGTCAGCCTGGAGCGCAATGCCAGCGAGGCGCTTGGCCGGCTGCATATCAAGGATGAAACCGGGCAGGTGGATATCGGTGGCCTGGACTGGGGCCTCAGCCGCCATGGCATGCTGCTGACCGGCTTGCTATTGATGGCGCTGGGTGGTGGCGGCTTGTTTCTGTGCTACTTGCTGGCGCGCTGGACCTGGCGTGGCTTGCTGGCCTATGGCCGTTACCAGCTGGGTTTGCTGGACAAGGCCAGGGGGAGGGATGTTTGAATAGTCTGGAGTGACAAGCAAAAACGGACCCGCGGGTCCGTTTTGCATGATGATGACGCTGAGAGCCTCAATGGCCGTCGTAGGAGCAGACGGTGAACACATCCAGCCCGCTATCGCGGATCAGCTTGCCGCCACCCAGTTCCGGCAGTTCGATGATGGCGGCGGCTTCCAGTACATCCGCCCCCAGTTTTTTCAGCAGCTTGTAACCGGCCATCATGGTGCCGCCGGTGGCGACCAGGTCATCGATCAGCACTACCCGGTCACCCGGCTTGCAGGCATCGGTGTGGATTTCCACCGTGGCATTGCCGTATTCCAGCTCGTATTCTTCTGCCACCGTGGTGAATGGCAGTTTGCCCTTCTTGCGGATGGGTACGAAGCCGACATTCAGTTCGTAAGCCAGAACCGAGCCGATAATGAAGCCACGTGCGTCCAGTCCGGCAATCAGATCCACCTGTTCCAGCATGTAGCGATGCACATAGATATCGATCAGCATGCGGAAGGTTTTCGGGTTTTGCAGCAGCGGGGTGATGTCGCGGAACATCACGCCCTGGCTGGGCCAGTTGGGTACGGTGCGGATCCAGCCTTTCAGATAGCTGGAATAGTCGAGATTGCTGAGATTTTCCATGGCGCTATTGTACTTTCAAATGAAGCGACCGTGTTTGCTGTCGCACAAAGCAAAAAGGCCCGCCGCACCACGCAGCAGGCCTTGAGTGACCGGATCGGGATCAGGCAAAGAATGCCAGCTTGAAGATCCACAGTGCGGCAATCACCACGACTGCCGGTTTCAGGTCGGCAAAGCGGCCAGCCAGAATCTTGATCACAGCATAGCTGATGAAGCCAAAAGCGATACCGTCGGCAATCGAGAAGGTAAACGGCATGGCCAGTGCAGTCATCACCGCAGGGGCGGACTCGGTCAGGTCGCTCCAGTCGATTTCTGCCAGACCACGTGCCATCAGCACGGCAACATAGCACAGGGCCGGTGCGGTGGCGTAGGCCGGTACGGTTTTGGCCAGCGGGGAAATCCACAGGCAGGCCAGGAACAGGATGGCCACCACGGTGGCGGTCAGGCCGGTACGACCACCCACGGCGGTGCCGGCGGCGGATTCGATATAGGCAGTGGTGGAGGAGGTACCCATGATGGCACCGGCAGTGATGGCCACCGAGTCAGCCAGCAAGGCGCGCTTCAGGCGCGGCAGCTTGCCGTCCTTGTCCAGCAGGCCGGCGCGGTGCGACACACCCACCAGGGTGCCGGTGGTGTCAAACAGGTCGACAAAGAAGAACACGAAGATCACGCCCACCAGACCGGCGCTCATGGCACCGTGCAGGTCCATCTTCATGAAGGTGGGTTCCATGCTCGGTACCGGAGCGAAGATGCCTTCAAACTTGGACAGGCCCAGCGCGATGGACAGTGCGGTCACTACCAGAATGCCGATGATGATGGAGCCCGGCACCTTGCGGTATTCCAGCGCCACGATCAGGAAGAAGCCCAGAATGGCCAGCAGGGTGGTCGGATTGTGGATGTTGCCCAGCGTCAGGTAGGTGGCCGGATGGGCTGCAATCACGCCGGCATCTTTCAGCGCGATGATGGCCAGGAACATGCCGACACCGGCAGAAATGGCAAACTTGAGCGAACGCGGAATGGCGTTGACGATGGCTTCACGCACCTTGAACAGGCTGACAGCCAGGAACACGATGCCGGAAATGAATACCGCACCCAGAGCCGCCTGCCAGGGGATCCCCATGCCCTTGACCACGCTGAAGGTGAAGTAAGCATTCAGGCCCATGCCCGGTGCCAGTGCCATCGGATAATTGGCCACCAGGCCCATGATGGCGGTGCCAAGTGCAGCGGCCAGGCAGGTCGCCACGAAGACTGCGTTCAGGTCCATGCCGGTGGCCGACAGGATCAGCGGATTGACCAGGATGATGTACGCCATGGTCAGGAAAGTGGTGAAGCCGGCAATGACTTCGGTCTTGACCGAAGTGCCGTGTTCCCTCAGCTTGAAAAAGCTTTCCAGTATTTGCATGTCAGAGATGCTCCGAGCCTTGTTATGGTTTGGTGAAGACGCGCGATTTTACTTCGGTGTGAAGACAAATACCTAAATCTTGACATGAAGATACTTTTGCACTTAACCGGAAAAGCAGTCTGTGGTATTCTGAAAAATTACCCTTTCTTTGGCAGGAAGCGCGTTTGATGACCAAAGCAGTCGGGAACATCTATATCGTAGTGGCCCCGTCCGGTGCCGGCAAAACCTCTTTGGTGTCTGCCCTGTTGCAGGCCGAACCCGCGGTGGAGTTGTCCATCTCCTACACCACGCGTGCGGCCCGCACCGGTGAAGTGGATGGTCAGCATTATCATTTTGTGGATCATGCGACTTTCCAGTCCATGATTGCCGCCGGTGACTTCCTGGAATATGCCGAAGTGTATGGCAATTTCTATGGCACCAGCGTGCGCTGGCTGCAAAGCCGCCTGGAAGAGGGACGCGACATCCTGCTGGAAATCGACTGGCAAGGGGCGGAGCAGGTGCGCAAGGTTTTCCCTGAGGCACTTGGCATTTTCATTCTGCCGCCGTCCATCGAAGAGCTGGAACGCCGCCTGCGCGGTCGTGGCACGGACACCGAAGAAGTCATTCTGCGTCGCCTGTCCTCCGCCCGCTCGGAAATCGACAAGGTCGCAGAATACGACTACATCGTGGTCAACGATGACTTCGAACGCGCACGGCTGGACCTGATCAGCATTTTCCGTGCACGCCGCCTGCGTGCTGCCGTGCAAGTGGCACGGCTGGCTCCGGCACTGGCGCGCATGGGCGTGCAGCGCAGCTAGCACGCATTGGTTGCCCCGGCAAAACTCGATATAGTTAAACGCATTGCGTTTCATTCATGAAAGAAATCACATGGCACGTATTACCGTAGATGACTGCCTGGATCGTATCCAGAACCGTTTTGACCTGACCCTGGCTGCAGCTTACCGCGCCCGTCAGGTAGCCTCCGGTGCCACCGCCTTTGTGGATGCCGGTCGTCACAAGCCTACCGTGGTTGCGCTGCGTGAAATCGCGGCTGGCCATGTTGGCCGTGAAGTCCTGACTCGCAACAAGGGCTGATCTGGGTGGTGGCGGAGCGAAGCATGGAGACCGGAGTTCAGAGCGTCATCGACTACAACGCACTGATCGAGCGCGAAGCCGCGGCCTTTTTCGAGGCGGCGGCGCGCTACCTGAAGCCGGAAGACGTGCAACTGCTGCGCCAGGCATTCGAAGTCAGTCGTGAAGCGCACGAAGGCCAGACGCGCAAGAGCGGCGAGCCTTACATCACCCACCCGCTGGCCGTAGCCACCATGCTGACCGACTGGCGGCTGGATGTGCAGGGCCTGGCGGCGGCGTTGCTGCATGATGTGCTGGAAGACACCGGGGTGACCAAGCCCACCCTGGTGGAGAAGTTCGGCAAGGTGGTGGCCGACCTGGTGGACGGCCTCTCCAAGCTGGAAAGGCTGGAATACCAGACCAAGGAAACCGCCCAGGCGGAAAACTTCCGCAAGATGGTGCTGGCCATGGCGCGCGACATCCGCGTCATCATCGTCAAGCTGGCAGACCGGCTGCACAATATGCGCACGCTGGACTCCATGCGTGAGGACAAGCGCCAGCGCATTGCGCTGGAAACACTGGAAATCTACGCGCCGATTGCCAACCGCATCGGCCAGAACAAGGTGTACCGCGAGTTGCAGGATCTGGCCTTCAAGCACCTGCATCCGCATCGCTACAGCGTATTGTCCAAGGCAGTGCGTGCCGCACGCGGCAATCGCCGCGAAGTGGTCAACAAGATCCTGAAAACCGTCAGCCAGCGGCTGGTGGAAAGCAATATCGAAGCCACCATCAAGGGGCGCGAGAAAAACCTGTACAGCATCTACAAGAAAATGCAGGAAAAACACCTGTCGTTTTCCGAGGTGCTGGATATTTACGGTTTCCGCGTGGTGGTGAATGACATTCCCAGTTGCTACCTGGCGCTGGGGGCCCTGCACAGTCTGTACAAGCCCATCCCGGGCAAGTTCAAGGATTACATCGCCATTCCCAAGGGTAATGGCTACCAGAGCCTGCACACCACCTTGTTCGGCCCGTACGGCACGCCGGTGGAAATGCAGATCCGCACCCGTGAAATGAACGGTGTGGCTGAAGCAGGTGTGGCTTCGCACTGGATGTACAAGAGCGGCGATGCCGGCATCAATACTGCCCAGCAGCGCACGCACCAGTGGCTGCAAAGCCTGCTGGACATGCAGGAGGAGAGCGACGACGCCGTCGAATTCCTCGAGCACATCAAGATCGACCTGTTCCCGGACGAAGTGTACGTGTTCACTCCCAAGGGCAAGATCATGGTGCTGCCGCAAGGCTCCACGCCAGTCGACTTTGCCTATGCCGTACATACCGACGTAGGTCATCGCTGTATTGCCGCGCGCGTCAATCATGTGCTGATGCCCTTGCGCACCGTGCTGCGCAATGGCGATACGGTGGAAGTCATCACATCTACCCAGGCCAAGCCCAATCCGTCCTGGCTCACCTTTGTGCAGAGTGGCCGTGCGCGCTCCGGCATTCGCAATTATCTGAAGAGCCTGCAGCGCGAAGAAGCTTCCACGCTGGGTGAAAAACTGCTCAAGCAGGCGATTGGTGCCCTGGCGGTATCACCGCTGCTGCTGGACGATGCACTCAAGGCCGAGTACATGGCAGTGCATGGCGACAAGCTGCAAGGCTTTGCCGAAGTGCTGGCCGAAATTGGTGCCGGCAAGCTGCTGCCCATTGCCGTGGCCCGCCGTCTGGTGGAACTGGCGGGAGAGCGTCTTGGCGAGGACGTCAAGGTTGGCCCCGTCACCATCCGTGGCAATGAGGGTGGAACGGTTCAGCTGTCCAGCTGTTGCAACCCGCTGCCTGGTGATGAAATCCTCGGTGTCATCACCAAGGGGCAGGGCCTGGTGATTCACCGGGTGGCTTGTCCGAATGTGCAGCGTGTTGATCATGACAAGCTGTTGAATGTGAACTGGGAAACTCAGCGCGACCGCATGTTCGGTGTCAGCGTCAGTGTGCTGGCGCGCAACGAGCGCGGTGCCCTGGCGGATATTGCCGCGGCCATTTCCCAGGCTTCGGCCAATATCGAAAGCGTGGACACGCAGGACACCCATGTGGGCGATGGCTTCATCCACATTCATTTCCGTTTGCAGGTGGAGAGTGTGGATCACCTCTCCCGCGTACTGAATGCCGTGCAAAGCCTGGTGGTGGTGCAGCGGACGGAGCGGAGATAACACATGCAATTGCGCATCAATGGTGAAGTGAAAGAATTCGCCCGGCTGGCCACGGTTGCCGAGCTGGTGCAGGCGCTGGAGATTGGAGACAAGCGCATTGCCGTCGAGCTGAACGGAGAAATCGTACCGCGCAGCCAGCATGCCGTGATGGCGCTGGCCGACGGGGATGAGCTGGAAATCGTCGTTGCCGTTGGCGGCGGCTGACAACACCGTAGCAAGGAGTAGACAGTGCAGGATCAACTGGTCATCGCAGGCAAGGCATACAATTCCCGTTTGCTGGTGGGTACCGGCAAATACCGCGATTTCGAACAAACCGCCCAGGCGCTGGATGCCTCCGGTTGCGATATCGTCACCGTGGCCATCAGGCGCGTGAATCTGGGTCAAAACGCCGGCGAACCCAATCTGCTCGATTTTTTGCCGCGAAACCGTTACACTCTGCTCCCCAATACGGCGGGGTGTTATTCCGCCGAGGATGCCATCCGTACCTTGCGCCTTGCGCGCGAGCTGCTGGATGATCACCGGCTGGTGAAGCTGGAAGTGCTGGGTGACTCCGGCAATCTCTTCCCCAACGTCAAGGAAACCCTGAAAGCTGCCGAAGTGCTTGTAGCCGAAGGCTTTGATGTCATGGTGTATACCTCCGATGACCCGATCATTGCGCGTGAGCTGGAACAGATAGGCTGTTGCGCAATCATGCCGCTGGCCAGCCTGATTGGCTCCGGCATGGGCATTTTGAATCCGTGGAACCTGAAACTGATCATCGAGCAATCCAGAGTGCCGGTGCTGGTGGATGCCGGGGTGGGTACCGCCTCCGATGCGGCCATCGCCATGGAACTGGGTTGTGATGGCGTGCTGATGAATACCGCAATTGCCGCTGCCGGCAATCCGGTATTGATGGCACATGCCATGAAACTGGCTGTCGAGGCTGGCCGTGCTGCCTACTGTGCAGAGCGGATGCCGAAACGTTTTTATAGCGCTGTACCAAGTTCTCCTAGTGAGGGGGTGATTTCTTCTCGCAAGCCGTGATGCACAAAAGCGCCACAAAAAGCTTGCCGGGAATGCTTCAGACTTTTACAAACTGCGTATTGTTGTTAAAATGCTGTTTTTTATAGGTTGCCCTATGGGCGCAGCCTAGAAATCTAAGGATACTTGAGTCAATGCCGAATATTCGCGTTAAAGAAAACGAGCCGTTCGAAGTCGCCATGCGTCGCTTCAAGCGCGCTGTAGAAAAAACCGGTCTGCTGACCGAACTGCGTGCTCGCGAGTTCTACGAAAAGCCGACCACCGAACGCAAGCGTAAGCACGCTGCTGCCGTTAAGCGCCACTACAAGCGCATTCGCAGCCAGATGCTGCCGCCGAAACTCTACTAAGAGTTGCATCGGTCATAAAGCGGGACCGCAGGCCATGCCTGCGGTTTTGCCATTTGTACTCCAGAATTCTCGCCATGTCTTGACATGGCCCTCTCGTGAGCACGACATGAGCCTCAAAGTCCGTATCAGCGATGATATGAAGTCCGCCATGAAGGCGAAGGAAACCGAGCGTCTGGCCGCAATTCGCCTGTTGATGGCAGCCATCAAGCAGAAGGAAGTGGACGAACGCATCGAGCTGGATGATGCCGCCATCGTGGCGGTGATCGACAAGATGCTCAAGCAGCGCCGTGATTCCATTTCCCAGTACGAAGCAGCCCAGCGCCAGGACCTGGCTGACAAGGAAAAAGCCGAAATGACCGTGCTGATGGCCTACATGCCGCAGCAACTGTCCGAGGCTGAAATCGACGAGCTGGTTGCCAAGGCCGTGGTCGATTGCGGTGCGGCTTCCATGCAGGACATGGGCAAGGTCATGGGCCTGTTGCGTCCCCAGCTGGCTGGTCGAGCCGATATGGCATTGGTTTCGACGCGTATCAAGGCCAGGCTCTCTGCCTGATCTCCGGCCGGTTACCGTATGGTGCCGGTAATGTTTTTTCCGTGTAAGGCAGGTGTTCGGCGTTGATTCCACAGGACTTTGTTGATCAGTTGCTGTCCCGTGTCGATCTGGTCGACGTGGTGGATCGCTATGTCCCGCTGAAAAAGGCTGGCCAGAACTATCTGGCTTGCTGCCCGTTCCACAAGGAAAAATCCCCCTCTTTTACGGTAAGCCCCAGCAAGCAGTTCTATCACTGCTTTGGCTGTGGTGCGCATGGCTCGGCCATCGGCTTTGTCATGGAGTATCAGGGGCTGGGCTTTGTCGACGCCGTCAAGCTGCTCGCCGAAAGTATCGGCATGCAGGTGCCACAGGTGCGTACCGCCAACCCGGAAGCAAGCCGGGTGGCGCGCGAACGCCAGATTTCGCTGGAAGAAGCCATGCAATTGGCTGCCGGTTATTACAAGCAGCAGTTGAAGTCGGCCCCGGTTGCCATCAGTTACCTGAAAGGGCGCGGTGTCAGCGGCGAAGTGGCCGGTCGTTTCGGTCTGGGCTATGCCCCGGGTGAGTGGCAGAACCTGCAAGCTGTTTTTCCGCAGTATCAGGATGACAAGCTGGTGGATGCCGGCCTCGTCATTTTCAACGAGGAAAGCGGCAAGCGTTACGACCGTTTCCGTGAGCGGGTGATGTTTCCCATCCGTAATCAGCGCGGCGCCATCATCGGTTTTGGTGGTCGCGTGCTGGACAAGGGGGAGCCGAAGTACCTGAACTCGCCGGAAACGGTGCTGTTTGAAAAAGGCCGTGAACTGTACGGCCTGTACGAAGCCCGCCAGGCTATCCGCGAGAAGAACCGCGTGCTGGTTGTTGAAGGTTATATGGATGTGGTGGCGCTGGCCCAATACGGCATCAGCTATGCAGTTGCCACACTGGGAACGGCCACGACTGGTGAGCATGTGCGCAAGCTGATGCGCCATGCAGACCAGGTTTATTTCTGTTTTGACGGTGACAAGGCTGGTCAGAAGGCAGCCTGGCGTGCACTGGAAAACAGCCTGCCGCAATTGCAGGATGGCAAGGCGCTGAATTTCCTGTTCTTGCCGTCAGAACACGACCCGGACAGTTACGTACGGGAGTTCGGTGCCGAGGCATTCGAACAGCAGTTGGCAGAGCACAGCCTGCCACTGTCGGTTTACTTTACCCGCGAGCTGACAGGCCGCGTGGACATGAATACGCCGGAAGGGCGCGCCGACCTGATCAAACAGGCCAGCCCCCTTCTGGCACAGATTGCAGCACCGGCGCTTGGCTTCATGATCAGAAAGCGGCTGGCAGAACTTGCCGGCATGGACGTCGACGATTTCGACATGCTGACTACAGGCAAGAAGGCGCCGGAGCGCAAGGGCAAGCGGGAATACCGTTTGCCGGAGGAATCATATCGCCAGATCAACACGCCCATTGTTCACAAGCAGATCAAATGGCTGCTGATGAACCCGGCGTGGGCCAGCGATGTGAGTTTGCCGGACAGCCTGCCGCTGTCCGACGAGCTGGCCTGCTTTGCGATGTTGGCCGAAAGCGTGCAACAACACGAACAGCCGCCCAATACGGCGCAGTTGATAGAGGGCTTGCGTGGCACCCCCTACGAAGGGCTGATCGACAGTGTATTGCACCAGGCCATGCAGGATCCGGACGAGTTTGCCGATCCCGGTGAGGATGACCGCATTCAGTTTCAGCATGGCAATGCCCGGCTGTTGAAAATGTTGCGTGAGGCCCAGGTGGAAAGGCTAAAACTGAAAGACCGTAATGAAGGTCTAAGTCCGGAAGAAAAAGCATTATTCAGGGAACTGCTCCGAGACCTGCTCGGCTCGCCACCGTGAGCCCGGGCGGAAGTGACGTAGTTGTGTTATAATCAACTGTTTTTTTCGGCTTTTTTAAAGCAGGAAGCAAAATGGCGGCCTCTCCCGAAAATCAAAAAGATGTGCAGGACAACGAAGAACAGGTCATGAGCCTGGAAGAGCAGCGTAAACGGCTGCGCCAGCTGATTGCCCTGGGCAAGGAACGTGGTTATCTCACCTACGCCGAGATCAACGACCACCTTCCGGAAGATGTGTCCGATGCCGAACAGATTGAAAACATCGTCACGATGATTTCCGGTCTGGGCATCCAGGTTTATGACGAAGCACCGGACGCAGAAACCCTGCTGATGTCCGATGCCACGCCGGCCGTGGCCGACGAAGATGCGGTGGAAGAAGCCGAGGCGGCCCTGTCGTCGGTAGATTCCGAGTTTGGCCGCACCACCGACCCGGTGCGCATGTACATGCGTGAAATGGGTTCGGTCGAGCTGTTGACCCGCGAAGGCGAAATCGAAATTGCCAAGCGTATCGAAGACGGCCTCAAGCACATGATTCTGGCGATCTCGGCCTGTCCGGGTACGGTTGCCGAAGTGCTGGAGCTGGTTGAGCGCATTGGCAAGGAAGAAATCCGCGTTGATGAAGTGGTGGATGGTTTCATCGACCCCAATGCCGAAGCTGCTGAAGCTGCGCTCCCGTTTGCCGAGCCGGAAGTCGAAGAAGACGCCCTGCTGGAAGATGAGGAAGAAGAGGCCGAGGACGACGAAGCCAGCGCCGAAGCCGCCAATCTGGCCAATCTGGAAGAACTCAAGCAGCAGACACTGGAGCACTTTGCCGGTGTGCGCATGATGTTCGACAAGATGGTCAAGGTGCTGGAAAAGGAAGGCTCCAAGTCCAAGGCTTATCTGGAACTGCAAGACGCCATCACCACCGAATTCATGATGGTGCGCTTCTCTACCCGCCAGATTGAATCGCTGTGTGAATCGCTGCGCCGTCGCGTTAACGAAATCCGTACGTTCGAACGCGATATCCAGGATATCTGCGTGACGCGCGTGCGCATGGACCGCACCCACTTCATCAAGGTATTCCCCGGCAACGAAATCAACACCGCCTGGGTGGAGACCGAAATCGATTCCGGCAAGGCCTGGAGCGAGGCACTGACCCGCTTCAAGTACGCCATCATCGAGAAGCAGACCAAGCTGTCCGAGTTGCAGGATCGCGCCATGCTGCCGATCAAGGAGCTCAAGGAAATCAACCGCCAGATGTCGGCGGGTGAGTCCAAGGCGCGCCGTGCCAAGAAGGAAATGATCGAGGCCAACCTGCGTCTGGTGATTTCCATCGCCAAGAAGTACACCAACCGTGGCTTGCAGTTCCTCGACCTGATCCAGGAAGGCAATATCGGCCTGATGAAGGCGGTGGACAAGTTCGAATACCGTCGTGGTTACAAGTTCTCGACCTATGCCACCTGGTGGATTCGTCAGGCCATCACCCGCTCGATCGCGGACCAGGCCCGCACCATCCGTATTCCGGTGCACATGATCGAAACCATCAACAAGATGAACCGCATTTCGCGTCAGATCCTGCAGGAAACCGGCCGTGAGCCCGATCCGGCCGAACTGGCGGAAAAAATGGAAATGCCGGAAGAGAAGATTCGCAAGATCATGAAGATTTCCAAGGAGCCCATCTCCATGGAAACCCCGATCGGCGATGACGACGATTCCCATCTGGGTGATTTCATCGAGGACCAGAACAACCTGGCACCGTCCGATGCTGCGATGTACTCCAGCCTGAAGGACGCGACCAAGGAAGTGCTGGATACCCTGACCCCTCGTGAGGCCAAGGTATTGCGCATGCGTTTTGGTATCGACATGAATACCGACCACACGCTGGAAGAAGTGGGCAAGCAGTTTGACGTGACGCGTGAGCGTATCCGTCAGATTGAAGCCAAGGCTTTGCGCAAGCTGCGTCACCCGACCCGTTCGGAACGCCTGCGCAGCTTCCTGGACAACGAGCCGGGCGGTCAGTAATACAGCCTGTCTTTTAAGACGGCATCCCCAAGCTGCTTGCATCAGGGCTTGGGGATTTTTATTTCATTCTGTTATACTGCGCAGCTTCGGGCCTCTAGCTCATGCTTGGTTAGAGCAGCGGACTTAACAAGTGAGCTCCTACGACTCGCAAGAGTACGGAGTGCACTGATTGGGTTGCCTTGGAGCAAGTTGACTCTGCTCTCTGGTAGAACTGCTCAAATTCGGGGAAACCTCTGCTGGCGTGGCGGCGTGGCAATCCCGAGCGAAGCTCTCGCAAGAGAGAACGTGTAGAGACTGTACGGGCAGGTCGTAAAGACAAGAGACAGTCCAGACCACAAACCCGAAAGGGGCGGCGAAAGCCGTAGCGGGTAAGCATAATCCGTTGGTGCCGGGTTCGACTCCCGGGGGGCCCACCAAACAAAAAAGCCGCTGTGAATCATTCACAGCGGCTTTTTCATGTCTTGTTATCTTGGCAGTGTCTATTGCAGATACTGCTGTTGCAGTTGCCGCTTGCAGTGTGGATCCAGCCCGATGACAGATTGCAAGTAGTC
Organism: Aquitalea sp. ASV11; assembly: GCF_016429185.1. NCBI lineage: Bacteria > Pseudomonadati > Pseudomonadota > Betaproteobacteria > Neisseriales > Chromobacteriaceae > Aquitalea > Aquitalea sp. ASV11. Next base: position 75,673 of record NZ_JAELUD010000009.1, on the reverse strand, counting down.
ATCCACCGAGCCGTAGTGTTCTTCTACCGTCCTGTAAAACCGATCCAGATACCGGCTGTCCACGCGTAGCGCAATGGCGAAGGCTGCTTGCTGGGCTGGGGTGGCACCAGCGGCCGCCGCCTGGGCAAGCAGGCGTGCGTTTTCCTCCTGGCGCAGGCGGTTGGTTTGCAGATAGTCCTGGTAGATCACAGGCCTGGCCACTTCCAGTGCTTCCAGAATCAGCATGGCGGCAATACCGGTGCGATCTTTGCCTGCGGCGCAATGAAACAGCACGCTTTCATGTGCGGCATTATTGAGCAGTTCCCGGAAAAAACGCTGATACCCGACGTGTGCGGCCGGAGCAAGCGCCAACTCCTGGTACAAGGTCAGCATGTATTCGTGGGTATTGCTGCGGTCGTCCAGCTTGCGGAATGCGGCAATGGAGGCTTGTGCCATATGCGGTGTATCGCTCAAAAGCTCGATATGGATATAACGGATGCCGTCAATGAGGGTGTCAGGTCGCTGGCGCACTTCTTCTGCACTGCGCAAATCAATGATTTTGTTCAGCTGGTAATCCTGCACCAGCTGCTTGGCTTCTGCGGCAGACAATTGCGACAGTTCGGCAGAACGTAGCAGACGATGTGCAAGCAGATGCTGACCATGTCTATTCTGTATGCCGCCCAGATCTCGGAAATTGGTGATGATGCTCAAGGCAGGGTTCCTAATGTGGTCTGATCATAATGCAGCAGCTGCCAGGCAAACTGGACTGCTTGCCGGGGCTGCCAGCCATTTTCGGTGATTCTGCCGCTTACACAAAAGGGTGGTGGTAACGGTGGAGCTGTCTGCAAGTGCATGTTGCAGTGCGGAAACTTTTCGCCGGATAGCAGGTCACAAGAGCCCCAGCGCGGTATCCACTGCCACCATTCCGGTCGGTTTTCCAAACGCCGTTTTCAGCTTCCATTCGGATTTCCGAATCAATGCTATTGTATTTTTATTTTTATTCATAAAAATCAGATATTTACGTGCTAAAAATGTGAATTTTTCTTGGCACGCTTTCTGCTGTATAGAGCGTACTCAACACCGGCCATAAAGCCGGGTTACTCTGGAGAAACGCTCGTGAAAACCAACAAGATTACCCTGTGGGTCTTGATCGCCCTGGTGCTGGGCATCGCAGTCGGCTACGGCTGTCACACCTCGATTACCGATCCGAAGCAACTGAAAGATGTTGCCGGTTACTTCTCCATCCTGACCGACGTGTTCATGCGTCTGATCAAGATGATCATTGCACCGCTGGTGATGTCCACCCTGGTGCATGGCATTGGCAGCAGTGATTCCCGCTCTGTGGGTCGTGTTGGTCTGAAGGCCATGTGCTGGTTCATGGGTGCCTCGCTGGTTTCCCTGTTCCTGGGCCTGATTTTCGCCAACAGCCTGCAACCTGGCGTGGGTTACACCCTGCCGGTGGCTGATGCTGCGGCACCGGCCCTGAAGACCAGCGCGCTGAACCTGAAGGACTTCATCACCCACATGTTCCCCACCAGCTTCTTTGACGCCATGGCGAAAAACGAAGTGCTGCAAGTGGTGGTGTTCTCGGTGTTCTTCGGTTTTGCCATTGCTTCTTACAAGGGCCCGAAACCGGACATCCTGATGAAGGGTCTGGAACAGCTGGCCAACATCATGCTGCGCGTCACCAATATCGTGATGATGTTTGCCCCGGTTGGTGTATTCGGTGCCGTTGCTTCCACCATTACCGCTGATGGCCTGGGTGTGCTGTCCATGTACGCCAAGTTCATGGGTAGCTTCTACCTGGCCCTGGCTTGCCTGTGGATGCTGATGATTGCCGCGGCCTATGGCTTTGTCGGCAAGAAGATCTTCGCCCTGCTCAAAACCATCCGCATGCCGCTGATGCTGGGTTTTGCCACCGCCAGTAGCGAAGCTGCTTACCCGACCCTGCTGGAGCAGCTGGAACGCTTCGGCATCAAGGAACGTGTTTCCGGTTTTGTCCTGCCGCTGGGTTATTCGTTTAACCTGGACGGTTCCATCATGTATACCTCGTTTGCCGCCCTGTTCATCTCCCAGGTTGCCAACATCAACCTGACCCTGGGCCAGCAAATCACCATGCTGCTGATCCTGCTGATCACCAGCAAGGGTATTGCGGGTGTACCGCGTGCTTCGCTGGTGGTGGTGGCCGCCGTGCTGCCGATGTTCAACCTGCCTGAAGCCGGCATTCTGCTGATTCTGGGTATCGACCACTTCCTGGACATGGGCCGTACCGCCACCAACGTGCTGGGTAATGCCATTGCCACTACCGTGGTTGCTGCTTCGGAAGGCGATATCGATGCCGAAGCTGCGCATGCCAACCCGGCCCTGGCCGAAGATCAGGCCTGAGCCCCGGCGTCCCTGCCACGCATAAACAAATAAGAAATCAGGCGAGACTCCCCGCCCAGCCAAAGCTGCCGATACAGGTGGACAAGCTGGTGACGGGGGGATCGCTGCAGTGAGTTGCTCCCCGGCAACGTCATCTCCCACTTGTCTTTCTACAAAGGAAGAGACATGAAAAAAACCTTCAAAATGTTGTTGTCCAGCGCAGCTGTCATGGCTGCATTGTGTGGTCAGTCCGCCCAGGCGGCTGATGCGGCCAAGCCGCACGTGGTGATTCTGGCAACCGGTGGCACCATCGCCGGTACTGGCGCTACCAGCACCACCACCATTGGTTACACCGCAGCCAAGCTGGGCGTGGACAAGATGATTGCCGCCGTACCCGAGCTGTCAAAGGTGGCTGATGTACGTGGCGAACAGGTTGCACAGATCGCCAGCGAAAGCATGACCAATGAAGTGTGGTTGAAGCTGGCCAAGCGTGTGAACGAACTGCTGGCCCAGAAGGATGTAGACGGCGTGGTGATTACCCACGGTACCGACACCATCGAAGAAACCGCTTACTTCCTGGACCTGGTGGTGAAGAGCAAGAAGCCGGTGGTTGTGGTTGGCTCCATGCGTCCGTCCACCGCCATCAGTGCAGATGGCCCGATCAACCTGTATAACGCGGTGATTCTGGCTGGCAGCAAGGATGCGGTTGGCAAGGGTGTGCTGGTTGCGCTGAACGACCAGATCAACGCCGCCCGCGAAGTCACCAAGACCAATACTTCCACTACCGACACCTTCAAGACGCCGGAACTGGGTTATCTGGGTTACATGCAGGACAACAAGCCGCACTTCTACCGCATGTCCACCCGCAAGAACACTGCAGATACCGAATTTGACATCTCCAAGCTGAACAGCCTGCCGCGCGTCGACATCGTTTACGGTTACGCCAACATGGACCGCGTGGCCATGGACGCCGACATTGCTGCCGGTGCCCAGGGCATCGTGCAAGCCGGTGTGGGCGATGGCAGTATTGCCGCCCAGATGATGCCTGCCATCCGTGATGCCCGTAAGAAGGGTGTGATCGTGGTACGCAGCTCGCGCGTGGGTAGCGGTATCGTGGCGCGTAATGGTGAAGCCAATGACGACCAGGAAGATCTGGTGGTGAGCGACACGCTGAATGCGCAAAAAGCCCGCATCCTGCTGATGCTGGGTCTGACCAAGACCCACGACACCAAAGAACTGCAACGCATGTTCTACACCTATTGAGCTGGCTGACAGGCGCTGTACCGGCCTGTCTGTCGACTGCGACACCGTTGGTGTGATCCCCCAGCAGCGACAGCATGGTGTAGCGACTGATCAAGCAGCCTTTGGCAAGCGGCCCCGGTGGCCGCTTTTTTTATGCCTGCAGCCCGGTGCCGGCCGGGACTGCGGGCATGCCAACAGCCCGGTCATCAACCGGGCCATCAACCCGATTGATTCAGGCCGTATTTTTTCAGTTTGTCGAACAGGGTGGTCTTGGCCACTTTCAGCGCTTCGCTGGTGCGGCTCAGGCTGTAACCGTGGCGACGGAACTCCTCGGCAATCAGTGCCCGTTCGAACGCTTCCACGGTTTCGGCCAGCGGCAGGCTCTGGCTTGGCTCGCCGGATTCCGACAGCGGGGTGCGAATGCCCAGCACATAGCGTTCGGCCACATTGCGCAATTCGCGCACATTGCCCGGCCAGTCGTAGGCCAGCAGCTCGGCCTGTTCATGGGCTTCCAGTTGCGGGGTAGGGCGGTCGAAACGGCTGGCCGATTGCAGCAGGAAATACTCGAACAGTAGCGGAATATCCTCGCGGCGTTCGCGCAGCGGCGGTAGTTGCAGCGTGACCACGTTCAGCCGGTAGTAGAGGTCGCTACGGAAGCTGCCGTTATTGCCCATGGCTTTCAGGTCGGCCTTGGTGGCCGATATCACGCGACAATCCACCGGAATGGGGGTATTGGAACCCAGCCTTTCCAGCGTGCGTTCCTGCAGCACGCGCAGCATCTTGATTTGCAGCGGTAGCGGCATGCTTTCGATTTCATCGAGAAACAGCGTGCCGTTATTGGCATATTCGATGCGGCCGATACGGCGTTTGGCGGCCCCGGTGAAAGCATGGGCCTCGTGGCCGAAAATCTCGCTCTCGAACAGGTTTTCCGCCAGCCCGCCACAATTGACGGCGACAAAGTTGTGCTTCTGGCGACGGCTGATTTCATGCAGGCAACGCGCCACCAGCTCCTTGCCGGTGCCGGTTTCACCCAGGATCAGCACATTGGCCGAGGTATCGGCCAGGTCGGCAATCATGCGGCGCACTTTTTCCATGGCCGGCGAGCGGCCGATCAGGCGCGATTCCAGGCTTTGCTTGTCCTGCAGCTGACGGCGCAGGCTTTCCACTTCCAGGCTCAGGCGGCGCTGCTCCATGGCACGGCACACCACATCGTGCAGGCGCTCTGGGGAGAAGGGCTTTTCGATGAAGTCGTAAGCGCCATCTTTCATTGCCTGTACCGCCAGGCTGACATCGCCATGACCGGTGATCAGGATCACCGGCAGGCTGGCATCACGGGCCAGCAAGTTGCGCATCAGCGCCATGCCATCCTGTCCTTGCAGGTGGATGTCGCTGACCACGACGCCTGGAAAGCCTGGGGTGACTAGCGCCAGGGCTTGCTCGGCGCTGGCCACGCCGCGGGCATCCAGGCCTTCCAGCATCAGCGCTTGCTCGCAGCCCAGCCGCACGTCCGGATCATCTTCGACGATCAACACTTTCATCCCATCAAACATGACGGTTTTCCTTTGTGGCAAGCGGCAGGGTGATGGTGAACACGGCACCGCCCTGCGGGTGATTGTCGGCACTCAGGCTGCCACCGGCTTCGGCAATGATGCCGGCGCTCAGGGTCAGCCCCAGGCCCAGGCCGATACCGGCGGGCTTGGTGGTGACAAAGGGTTCGAACAGCTGGGCGCGCACTGACTCGTGCAGGCCGGGGCCGTTATCGCGGATTTGCAGCACCAGCTGGGTGGGCGTGCGATGACCGCTGATTTCAATCTGCCCTTCCGGGCGCTGTTGCAGCTCGTCCAGTGCATTGGCCAGCAGATTCACCAGCACCTGTTCAAAGCGGTTGGGGTCGCAACGTGCTTGCCATGGCTCCGGGGCATTGGGGCGCAATATCCTGATGCCACTTCCCTCCAGCCGGTTGCGCAGCAATAACAGGGCGCTGTCGATGGCCATGCTGATGTCTACCGTACCCAGGCTGTTGGTGGACTTGCGCGAGTAGCTTTTCAGCGCACTGGTGATTTCGCCCATCTTGTCCACCAGCTGGCAGATGGTTTGCAAATTGGTGCGCACCGTGTCGGTTTGCGCGCGCTCCAGAAACTTGATGGCATTGCCGGACAAGGTGCGCAGTGCCGCCAGCGGCTGGTTCAGTTCGTGCGCCACACCGGTAGCCAGCTGGCCCAGTACTGCCAGCTTGCCTGCCTGCACCAGATTGTCCTGCGTCTGGCGCAAATGCTGTTCGGTCCGGATACGTTCGCTGACTTCTTCTTGCAGTCGCTGATTGGTCAGCGACAGGTCGGCGGTACGTTCTTCCACCTTGCGTTCCAGCTCCCGGTAGGCTTGCTGCAGCGCTTCGCGTGCGGCCAGCTTGTCGCGCAGGCGGCGACGGCGCTCGTTCAGCCACAGAATGCCGGTCAGGCTCAGCAGTGTCAGCACTGCGGCCAGCGCGGCCCGGTTGTAGGCCAGCTGGTAGACCGGGTCCAGGCTGGACAGCACGGTGAGCCGCCAGTTGGACAGCGGCAGCTGCAAGGACTGGCCCAGCATGTCCCGCGGGTAGGCCAGGCGGCTAAGCGGCTTGCGTCCTCCCTGTTCCAGCCGGTAGATGTGGCTGCCATTGCCCAGGCTGCGCCGCTCTTCCAGCCCCAGTGGCGGCAGACGTTTGCGGTTGTACTGCAAATTGCGGTCAAACGCGTCCTGCAAGGCCTTGCTGAAGGGTTTGAGCGTATTGAATTTCCAGCCCGGTTCGGTGGCCAGAATCACCACGCCGTTCTGGTCCGATACCATCACCGTGGTCTTGTTTTCCCGCCACAGTTTTTCCAGGTATTCCATATTCACCTTCACCACCGCCACCCCGATGATGCGGCCGTGGCTGCTCAGCGGTTCGGACAGATAGTAACCGGCTTCGCTACGGGTGGTGCCAACGCCAAAAAAGCGGCCGGGCTGGCCATTCATGGCATCGGTGAAGTAGGCGCGGAATGCGTCGTTCTCGCCCAGATAACTGTCCGGCTGGCGCCAGTTGCTGGTGGCCTTGACCACGCCCTTGTCATCCATGATGTAAATGGCACTGGCACCGGTGCGCTGGCTCAGGCGTTCCAGATAATCATTGGCGGCCTGCTGGCGCTGGACATCGTCCGGAGCGTGCAGCAAACGGTCTACATAGGGGGACAGGCCCAGCAGGCTGGGCAGGCGGGCGTAGTGCCCGATTTCACTTTCCAGGCTGTTGGCGTACAGCTCCAGTCGCTGGGTATTGGCCGCACGCAGTTCTTCCAGCGAGCCGTCCACGCTGGCGCGAAAGGCACTGACGGCAGCAATGTCCATCAACACCAATAACAGCGCAATTCGTAGCACGGTACGCAGTTTCAAGCGAAATCCAATCCTGAGGTCGAAAGTTGCCCGGCTGGCGGTCTGCTGGCCGTAAAACACAGCAAGGCGGCCCAGGGCCGCCTTGTTCAGATTAGTGCTGCCCCAGTTGACGGGGCAGGGCTATTGTAGCAAAAGCATGGCGCTTCGCGTGGATGCTGACCGGCTCACAGATGACGCTCGAAGTGGCTGACCAGTCGCTTCAGATCATGCGCCGTGGTGTGCAATTGCTGGGCCACTTCACGCGTGGTGGCAATGCTGTGGCTGTTCTGCTCGGTCAGCACGCTCATGGTTTCCATGTTCTGTGCCACTTCGGTGGAGGCCGAGGACTGCTGTTGCAGCATCTCGGCCACATTGGCGGCTGAAGCCGACACGCCCTGATTGGCCTCGCGGATGGCTTCCAGGCTTTCACTGGCGGTGCTGATGGCGCTTTCCACGCCTTCCACCTTGTTCAGTGCCTGCTGGACGTTTTGCAATACCTGGCGGGTGCGTTCGTGCAGCACATTGATGGACTGTTCGATTTCCAGGGTATTGCCGGCAGTGCGCTCTGCCAGTTTGCGTACCTCATCGGCCACCACGGCAAAGCCGCGACCTTGTTCTCCGGCCCGGGCTGCTTCGATGGCGGCATTCAGCGCCAACAGGTTGGTCTGATTGGCAATCTCCTTGATCACCGAGGTGACCGAACCGATTTCTTCCGCCGACTTTTCCAGTACCAGAATGGCATCGCGGGTATGTTCGAACTCGCCCATTACCTGACGGGTGGCCTGGCTGGTTTCCCGCATTTTGTCCTCGCCCTGATCCGCCAGCCGGGTGGCTGCACTGGCGTGGCCTGCTCCTGTCTTGGTGGTGAGGGAAATCTCATTCACCGATACCGATAGCTGTTCCAGCGCAGCGGCAACGCGGGTGATGCCTTCCAGCGCGTGTTCACCGCGTTTTTCCAGATGGGTAGCTTCGGTATGGGTGGCGGTTGCCGCCTGGCTGATGTCATGCGCGCCGGTCACCACATCGGCCAGCACCGCACGGGTATTGATGCGCATGGTTTCCAGCATTTCCATCATCTGGCGCATGTCCTGGCAGCCGGACTGCGCTATCGGCTCCTTGAAATTGCCTTCTGCCAACCTGCCCAGACCTTGTTTGGCCTGTGCCAGGGGTGCGGCAATGCCCTGGTAAATGAAGAAGGCTGCGCCAATCAGCCAGAGGATGCTGCCTGCATTGAGAAGGTCGTGGACGATGCTGTCCGGCAGGATGAATTGGGCCAGCAAGGCCAGAATCGGCGGCAGCATGGCCAGCAACAGCAGGCGCTGCATGGAGAGCCCCTTGTGCTGGCGGGTGACCGGGAAGGGGCTGCGCTTGGCACGGATTTCGGCATACAACTGCTCGGCCTGCTGGCATTGCTGCTTGTCCGGTGCGCTGCGCACCGACATGTAGCCAACCATTCTGCCGTTTTCCATCATCGGTGTGACATAGGCATCCACCCAGTAATAGTCACCCTGCTTGCTGCGGTTCTTCACCAGGCCGCGCCAAGGGTGGCCGGCTTCCACCGTGCGCCACAAGTCCTCGAATGCCTCGGCTGGCATGTCCGGATGCCGCACCACATTGTGAGGCTGGCCAATCAGCTCTTCCTCGGTAAAGCCGCTGATTTCGATGAAGGCACGATTGGCGTAAGTAATCAGCCCCTTGATGTCGGTCTTGGTGACGATGGGCCGTTTGGGATGCAAAAACAGCTCATGCTGGGTGACAGGCTGATTGTTACGCATGATTGATCTCTGAAAAATGACGGAGCATCCAGTGCCCGGCTGGCTATTACACAAGCTTGTTCAGCAGCCGGTCTCACTCCCAAAAAATGGAGCACTGATTGCGGTATAGCTGAAAAAGTTAATGCCATAATCATTTTTTTGCAAAGTTTTATTGATGTCTGTGTTACTTGGCGTTTGCAAATCAGCGTGTATTCGGAATATTCCCGGCCAAAACTGCAGATAATTCGTCGGCAAAATGCTCAACCAGTGCTGACGCAGGACGGTGCAACGGGCGAATCAGATTGACCCGGAACGGCAGCGAAACGGCCAACGGGCGAATGCAGACACCTTGCCCGGCATATTCCTGCGCGGTGAGCGGATTGACCACTGCCATGCCTATGCCCTGGCGCACCATGCAGCACACTGATGCCGCGCTGTGGGTTTCCAGCACCAGTTGCCGTGTGACCCCGGCATTGGCAAACAGCATGTCCAGTTGCTGACGATAGATATCGCTGGCGGACAGGCTGATGAACGGCTGCCCGGCAAAATCGCTGAGCTCCAGCACCGACTTGCGGCATAGCGGATGGGTGTCGGGCAGTACCGCCACTTCGTCAGCGCAAAACAGCTGTTGCTGGCTGGTGCCCGGTGGCTGGATATGGCTTTCGCTCAGGCCCAGGTCATGGCGCTGTGCGGCCAGCCATTCTTCCAGCAGGGGGGATTCCTGCGGGGTGATATTCAGCTTTACCTTGGGATAACGGGCCAGAAAGCGTTGGCATGCCGCAGGCAGCACCGCCTGGGAAAACATGGGCAGGCAGGCAATGGATAGCTGACCGGTGTCGAAGTGACGCAAGGCCTGGGCGGTGCTGACAATCCGCTCCAGGCCCAGATAGGAACGCTGCACCTCTTCAAACAGCTGCAAGGCTTGCAAGGTAGGGCGCAAGCGTCCGCGTACCCGCTCGAACAGCACCAGACCGCTGAGCTGTTCCAGCCGGGCCAGTTCCCGGCTGATGGTGGGCTGGGAGGTATGCAGCAAGGTGGCCGCTTCGGTCACACTGCCGCTGGTCATGATGGCGTGGAAAATTTCCACATGGCGCAGATTGAAGGACATGGCAGCTTGTTCAGGCAGGCAATGGTCATATCATAAATGAAAGACATGGTGATGAATTGATATTTTATTTTTGTCCATGCAGGCCTCACACTGCTGGAAAACCATGAATGGATTGCCATGAAAACCTTTGCCCCCTCCCGCCTGGCCGCGCTGGCCGAACAGTTTTCCGCTCCGCTGTGGGTGTATGACGCACAAGTCATCCGTGAACGCATTACCCAGCTCAAGCAGTTTGATGTCATCCGTTATGCGCAAAAGGCCAACTCCAATACCCATATCCTGCGCCTGATGCGCGAGCAGGGCGTGATGGTGGATGCCGTGTCGCTGGGGGAAATCGAACGGGCGCGCCTGGCCGGTTACGACCTGAGTTCGGCCGAACCTTCCGAGGTGGTGTTTACCGCCGACGTGCTGGATCGCGCCACGCTGGACAAGGTGGTGGCCGAGCGCATCGTGGTGAATGCAGGCAGCATCGACATGCTGCGCCAACTGGGCGAACGCTCGCCCGGCCATCGGGTATGGCTGCGCATCAACCCCGGTTTTGGCCATGGCCACAGCCACAAGACCAATACCGGCGGTGAAAACAGCAAGCATGGCATCTGGCATGCCGACCTGCCGCAGGCACTGCAAGTGATTGCTGCCAGTGGTCTCAAGCTGGTGGGCATCCACATGCATATCGGTTCCGGGGTGGATTATGGCCATCTGCAACAAGTGTGCGGTGCCATGGTAGAGCTGGTGCGCAGCCTGGGACAGGATATCGAAGCCATTTCCGCCGGTGGTGGCCTGTCCATTCCCTATCGTGACGGTGACAGCCGCATTGATACCGAACACTATTTCCAGCTGTGGGACAGCGCGCGCAAGGAAGTGGAACAGCTGCTGGGTCACGCGGTGCGGCTGGAGATCGAACCGGGCCGCTTCCTGGTGGCCGAGTCCGGCGCACTGGTGGCCGAGGTCCGGGCGGTCAAGGATATGGGTAGCCGCCACTTTGTGCTGGTGGATGCCGGCTTCAACGACCTGATGCGTCCATCCCTGTACGGCAGTTATCACGCCATTTCGGTGCTGGAGCGCAATGGCACCGAAAAGTCCGGTGCCGTGCCGACGGTAGTGGCCGGCCCGCTGTGCGAGTCCGGGGACGTGTTCACCCAGCAGGAAGGCGGGGTGGTGGAAAGCCGCCAGCTGCCTGCAGCCGGGGTGGGTGACTGGCTGGTGTTCCATGATGCCGGTGCCTACGGTGCCACCATGTCCTCCAATTACAACAGCCGACCGCTATTGCCGGAGGTACTGCTGGATGGCGATGAGGCCAGGCTGATCCGTCGCCGCCAAACCATGGCCGAGCTGCTGGCGCTGGAGACGGTGTAAGCAAGGTCATTCTTTATGCAAAAGCCCGCCATCTGGCGGGTTTTTGCATTCCCGGAGCAGGTCTGCGGAGTTGATTAAAAATCGGTCCGCATCATCATCCAGGCGGTGCTGGCGCTGGATTTGCTCCAGGCCAGCGCGCTTTGTCCCCCGGCATTCTGTCGTACCGCGCCGTAACCCGCTTGCAGCAGGCTGCGCTTGCTCAGGGTGTATTCCACGCCGGCAGCCCACTGATTGGCCGACCAGTTCAGATGCTGGCCATCCATGTAAACCCGGCCTCGGTGTGAGTACTGCAGCATGGGTTTGAACGCCCCCAGCTGATAGCCGGCACTCAGCGCCACCACCTGGCTGCTCAGTTTGTTTACTCCGTCCTGGGCAATGCCGGTTTGCTGCAGGATGCCGGGAATCTCGAAATCATCACTGCCATTCTTGTTCTTCAGTGCATTGCCATACAGGCGGATTTTTTGCACGGTGGCGGCCATTTGCAGTGCATCACCGCGATAGCCCAGTTCCACGCGGTGGATGGCGCTGTTATTGGTGTTGATGGCATTCAGGCGGGTCATGACTGCGTAGTTGATGAAATAGCCGGCATCGGCATATCCCAGGCGCAAGCCCCAGGTTTCGCCCGACTTGTGCCCATCGCTTTGGCTTTCTCCGGCACCATACTGTAGCGAGGCCTCCATGCCCTTCCAGCGCGGGCTGTCGTAACGCAGGCTGTTTTTGGCGCGGCTGTCGCCGTAATTGTTGCTGCCGAAAATATCGCGGGCTTCATACAGCGGATAGGCAATGCCGCTGCTGGCCTCGCGGCGTGGGCTGGCAAAGATGTCGGTCGCCTGGGTGCTGGTCAGCACATCATCCAGATAGCCGGCACGCAGCCTGCCCCAGCTGTCCTGCACGCCGATAAAGCTCATACGGTTGGCCAGGGTGCCGCTGCCGGTGCCGCCGGTAGGCATGCCATCCATGGCCAGTCCGGTTTCCACCTGCCAGATGGCTTGCAGCTGACCATCCAGCTGTTCACTGCCCTTGAAACCGATGCGACTACTGAAGTCGTCAATGCCGGTGGTGTGTTTGAAGCGGGTATCTACACTTTGCATGCTGTCGATACCAACGCGCAGGCTGCCGTACAAAGTGGTCTCAGCCATGGCCATGGCTGGAAGCAAGCTGAGCAGGGTGCAGGAGAGGATACGGCTGGACATGATGATTCCTGAGAGGTGACGGGACAAAAAAACCTTCCGCTGAACAAGGGGAAGGTCGGTGCGGGGCAGAGTGTGCAAATCCGGCATGTCTGGCGTCAATGGCTCAGGGATTGGTGTGCTGTTAGCGTGTTTTTACGATAATTTGCCTGTTTTTGGGGGTATTTTCGTTTAATTACCGTTCAATTTCGGCGACACTGCTGGCCACGGTGCTGCTGTGGGCCGGCAAGGACTGTACGGAGTGCCTGGAAAGTGGGTAGTCGCCAGGAAAATTCAGCATGTTGATTGGCAAGCGGATGGCAGTAATGCTGCCAATCAGACTACTGCTGCAGAAATTTCATGCACAGCCGGCCACAATGCAAACGCCCCCGGCAGGCGGGGGCGTGCGGCAAGCAGGTGCAGCCTGACGCTTACATATTCATGTTGTTGATGACAAATTTGACGCCGGGTACTTTTTCGGCAATCACGCCGGCTTTGTACATTTGCTGGTCATCGGTCATCTTGCCGTCGATGGTGACTTCCTGCTTCTTGCTGACTACATGCAGATTCAGGGCCTTCAGTTCCGGGTCGCTGTCCAGCGCGTTCTTGACGTTGCTTGCCAGTTGTTCATCGCTGACCGGGGCGTCCTCGGCGTGGGCGATGACAGCGTGTGAACCCATGAACAGGGCCAGGCTAGCCAACAGGGCGGAACGGGCGAAAAGGCGTTTCATCGGATATCTCCTTGCTTCAAGCTGAGTGATGGCCTGGCCAAGCTTGTAGTAGCGCGCCAGTGAATGATGTTGTGCACGCCATGTTAGCCAGCTTTGTTTGCATTTTTGTTGCAGCTCGATGAAATGCGCAGACGGCAGAACCGGCAAGCACGCTGACGGTCCCAAGGCCTTGTCCGTGCAGCTTGTTCCGCTGCGCGGTAACATGGGCGACCGGTGCTGGCTGCCGGTTTTTCTTACCTATCTTCTCGATGTTGCAAATCATGTTCAGACGCTTGCTGTTACTGCTGCCGCTTATCTGGCTGGCCGCTTGCTCCACCACGTCAACTCCACCGTCGTCTGTCGGCAGTGGCCCGCTCAGCCCGTCAGCCTTGCCGGGCTGGCAACAGCAGCGCACCGGCGATACCCTGCAAGCCTTGTTGCAAAGCTGCAAGGTATTGGCGCGCAAGTCCGCCTGGCAGCCAGTCTGTAGCGATGCCTCCCGTGTTGCCGAACAAGACGAGGGGCAGGTCCGCCAGTTTTTCGAACAGCGCTTCAATGCCTGGGCGGTACAGGATGCCGGCAATGGCAATGGTTTGATCACCGGGTATTACGAACCCTTGCTCAATGGCAGCCGTACGCGCAGTGCGCGTACTCCATGGCCGGTGTACGGTGTGCCCGCCGACTTGCTGGTGCTGGATTACCCGCCGGCAGCACGTGGCAACAGCGTGCTGGTGGCGCGCAAGGTGGCGCATAACCGTTTGCAATGGCTGCCGGGCAAGACCCAGGCCGGTAGCGGAGAAATCGAAATCCACCCGGCAGATTTCCCGGCCGATAACCGCAGCGGCAAGCTCAAGGGCCGTCTGGCGGGTAACCGCTTGCTGCCGTATTACACCCGCGCAGAAATCGCCCAGGGCAAGGGGGTGGCCAGCGCCCCGGTACTGGCCTGGGTGGAAGACCCGGTGGAACTGTTCTTCCTGCAGGTACAGGGGTCGGGCCGCATTCAGCTGGAAGATGGCAGTTTCCTGCACCTGGGTTATGCCGAACAAAATGGCTACAACTACCAGTCCATCGGCAAATGGCTGGTGGATAAAGGGGAAATGACGCTGGCCAATGCCTCGATGCAGGGTATCCAGGCCTGGATCAAGGCCAACCCGGGACGTCAGCAGGCGCTGTTCGACGTCAATCCCAGCTATGTGTTTTTCAAGACCCTGCCCGGTGGCGACAGCGGCCCGGCTGGTGCGCTGGGGGTTCCGCTGACCGGTGGTTACAGCATTGCGGTGGATCCGCGTTATATCCCCTTGGGAACGCCGGTTTTCCTGTCCACCAGCTGGCCGGGTAGTGCACAGCCGCTGGCGCGGCTGGTACATGCCCAGGACACCGGCAACGCCATTCGCGGTGCGGCGCGGGCCGATTTGTTTTGGGGCTTTGGCAGTGAGGCCGGCATGTATGCCGGCAGGATGAAACAGAACGGCAAGCTGTGGATGTTGCTGCCCAAAGGCATGACGCCTTCCATGGCGGCACTACCGTGAGCAACGCCGGTACAACAATAAAAAGTGGAAGCTTGAAACAATGAAGTCAGCCAGCTTGGGGTGGTGCGTTTTGCTGATGATGTTGACCGCTTGCCATGGTGCGCAGGACGGAGGCGCGGCGGACAAGCCGGCCTCTGCCGCTGCCGCACAGACCTTGGCGCGGACATTGTCGCGGGCCGATGTGGTGGTGGCACGGCCCGGTGTGCTGCGTGACACCTTGCCGTTCACCGGGACACTGACGGCGTTGAAAAGCAGCAGCATCGCTGCCGAAGTGGAAGCCCGGGTGGAACAGGTGCTGGTACGGGAAGGGGAGATGGTAAAACCCGGTCAGGTGCTGGCCCGGCTGGATTCCGAATCGCTGGATCAGTCGGTGACCGAGCAACAGGCCCAGCTGGCGGCCAATCAGTCGCGGCTGAAACTGGCGCGTATCAAGCTGGATAAACAGCACGAATTGCTGCAAAAGGGCTTTATCTCCCAGCTGGCTTATGACGAGGCTGAAAGCGAGTACACCGTGCGCCAGGGCGAATTGCAGGCGCAAACCAGCCAGTTGGCGCGTGCCCGCCGCCAGCAGTCGGACAGTGTGGTCCGTGCGCCGATTGCGGGTGTGGTGTACGAACGCAAGATCAATCCCGGTGAAATTGCTGCCCGTAATGCGCGGCTGTTTTCCATTGCCGATTTGTCGGTACTGGAACTCAGCGCCAGTGTGCCATCGCAGTGGATAGGCCAAATCAAGGCGGGGCAGCAGGCACGTTTCAGCGTGGAAGGCCTGCCGGACGAGGTACTGGGGGACGTGGTGCGGGTCAATCCGGTGGCGCAAAGTGGCACCCGCAGTTTTCTGATTTACATCCGGGTGAATAATGCGGATGGTCGCCTAAAGGCCGGCCAGTTTGCCAAGGGCGGCCTGGTATTGCATGAAGAACGCGGGCAGGTGGTGCTGCCGCAGGATGCGGTACAGGATTTGTCCGGCCATCCCTGGGTGATGCTGGTGGAGAAAGGGCGCTTGCAGCGCCAGCCGGTGCGCGTGTTGTTATGGTCGCAGACCGAGCACAAGGTTGCCGTTGTCGGCCTGCCGGTTGGCAAGGTGCTGTTGGCTGCGCCCTTGCTGGGTGTGCGCAGCGGCGATGCCGTGATCCTGCCGACCGATCTCAAATAAGGGGAATGGCATGTGGTTGACCCGCGTCAGCGTGCGCAATCCCTATTTCGCTACCGTCCTGATGTTGTCCCTGTTGGTGCTGGGGCTGTTTGCCTGGACGCGACTGCCAGTGGAGGAACTGCCGGACATCCGTTTCCCGGTGGCGGTGGTGAGCACCGGGTATGGAGGTGCCTCGCCCGAAGTGGTGGAGAGCGAAGTGACCCGCCCGCTGGAAGAGGCCATCAATACCATCAACGGCATCAAGCACATCCGTTCCTATTCGTTTGAAGGCAATTCCACCATTGTGGTGGAGTTCGCGCTGACGGTGGACCCGGCGGTGGCGGTGCAGGATGTGCGCGACCGGGTGGGCGGTGTGCAGGGCCGTTTCCGCCGCGAAATCGGCACGCCGTCGGTGTCGCAGTTCAATCCTAACGATCAGCCCTTGCTGTCCATCACCTTCAGTTCGGACCAGGTGTCGCAACGCAGTCTGACCACCTGGCTGGAAAACACGCTGAAAAAACGCCTGCAGATGGTGTCCGGCGTGGGTGAAGCCAAGGTGGTGGGCGGGCTGAGGCGGCAAATCCGCATTGATGTCGACCCTTACCGGCTGGAGTCCAGCGGCTTGTCCTTGCAGGAAGTGGCCGATGCCATCCGCGCCGGCAACCGGGACTTTCCGGCCGGGGCAGTCAGCAGTGCCAGCAACGAGCTGAATGTGCGGGTCAGTGGCAAGCTCAAGTCGCCGGAAGACTTTGCCAATCTGGTCACCGGCTATCGCAATGGCAGCCCCATCCGGCTGTCGGATGTCGCCAGTGTCAGCGATGCGGAAGCCGAAGCCACCAGCACGGCCCTGATTGACGGCAAACCGGGGGTGGGTATCGATATCAGGGCGGCACGCGGGGCCAATGTGGTGGAAGTAGCCAATGGCGTGAAGCAGGTGATCGATGCCATGCAGGGCCGCATGCCTGCTGGTACCCAGGTGCACTTCACCTATGACAAATCCGCCGAGGTGAAAAAGTCGCTGGCCAATGTGGAGGCCACCTTGCTGGAAGGCGCTGCGCTGACAGTGCTGATCGTATTCCTGTTTCTGGGCAGCTGGCGCAGTACGGTGATTACCGGCCTCACCTTGCCGGTGGCGCTGGTGGGTACCCTGTTTGCCCTGCAGGCGCTGGGCTTCACCCTCAACCTGATGACGCTGATGGCACTTTCGCTGTCCATTGGCCTGTTGATTGACGACGCCATCGTGGTGCGGGAAAACATCGTGCGTCATCGCCAACTGGGCAAAAGTCATGTGCAGGCGGCGCTGGATGGCACCAATGAAATCGGTCTGGCGGTGCTGGCCACCACCCTTACCGTGGTGGCGGTGTTCCTGCCGGTGGGCTTCATGAGCGGCATCATCGGCAAGTTCTTTCACCAGTTCGGCCTCACCGTAACGGTAGCCGTGCTGATTTCCATGCTGGTCAGCTTCACGCTCGACCCCATGCTGTCTTCCATCTGGCCAGACCCGCACCAGCATGGCGACCGGCATCGTGGCCCGCTTGGGCGCATGCTGGACTGGTTCGAGGCTTCGCTGGACCAGTTGGCCAACCGTTATGTCGGGGTGATCAGCTGGTCGCTGGCGCATCGCAAGACGGTACTGTCGCTGGCTGTCCTGCTATTGCTGGGCAGTTTCATGCTGTTGCCGCATATTGGCGGCGAATTCATGCCGCGTCAGGACAAGGGCAAATTCTCGCTCTCCTTCAAGACGGCTCCCGGCTCCTCGCTGGATTACACCGTGGCCAAGGGCCGCGAGCTGGAAGCCTTGCTGCGCCAGCTGCCCGATGTGCGTTCCATCCAGCTGACTGCCGGCAGCAGCAGCTTTGGCGCCAGCAAGAGTGACGGCCGACTGGTGGTGGACCTGGGTGACAAGAACAGCCGCCTGCACAGCCTGTTTTCGCTGATGCAACAGGCACGCGCCAAGGCGGGCCGGGTGGCTGGCGTGGAGGTGGAGTCCATTGAGGAAATGGGCAAGGAAGGCCCCGGTGGCAAGCCCATCAGCATTGGCCTGCGTGGCAGTAATCTTGCCGAGCTGGATGCCGCAGCCAACCAGCTGATGAGCCGCCTGGCACGGGTAAGAGGGGTGGGCGACCTGCAAAGCAGCCTGTCCGATGCCGACCCGGCCATCAAGCTGGAAGTACGCCGCGATGCCGCCGCCAGCCTGGGGGTCGACCTCAACAAGGTGGGCAGCACGCTGTCGCAACTGCTGGCCGGGGATGTGGTCAGCACCTGGGAAGCGCCGGACGGAGAAAACTACGATGTGCTGCTGCAAGTGCCGCGCAGCGAACGCAGCAATGCCTTGCTGGACATTATCACCGTGGCCGGACGGGCCGATGCCAATGGCGCAGCCAGCATGGTGCCGCTGTCCACGGTGACCCGGCTCAGTCCGGGGCTCAGCCCGCGCCAGATCGACCGGGTCGACCTGCTGCGGCAGGTGACAGTCACCGGCAATATCGCCGGGCGCGATGCCGGTTCGGCCTTTGCCGATATCAGCAAGATCACCGCCAGTCTCAAGCTGCCCGCCGGGGTCAGCCTGGCCGAGGAGGGCGAGCGGCGCGACATGGAAGAGTCGCTGGGCTATGCCTTGCAGGCGCTGGCCATGGGGGTGATCTTCATCTACATGATCCTCGCCGCCCAGTTCCGCAGCTTCACCATGCCGCTGGCCATCATGGTGGCGCTGCCATTGGCCTTTGTCGGCGTGTTTGTGGCGCTGTGGCTGTCCGGTTCCACGCTCAACATGTTTTCCGTCATCGGCATCATCATGCTGATGGGCCTGTGCGCCAAGAACGGCATCCTGCTGGTGGATTTCATCAACCAGTCGCGCCGGGAGGGCTTGGCGCGTACCGAGGCCATCATTGCTGCTGGCCGGGTGAGGCTGCGCCCCATCATGATGACCAGCCTGGCCATGATCTTCGGCATGCTTCCCATGGCCGTCGGCAGCGGGGAAGGGGTGGAAACACGTGCCCCGATGGCCTTTGCCATCATCGGTGGCATGGTGAGTTCCACCGTGCTGACCCTGCTGGTGTTGCCGGTGGTGTACAGCTATCTGGATGGCGTGCGCCAGTTCTTGCGGCGCAGGCTGGCGGCCGGCAGCCTGCAACCAGCCGGGAAAGATGGTGCACGGAAAGACTGATCCAAAGGGCAGCTAGACGACAGCCCCGTTTTCTATAATCGGATTCTTGATTCTGTCTGAAGCATCCGGTTTTCCGATCTGCAGTCCGAACGGTTGCGAAAGGCCTTGGGAGAACGTCATGTACCGCTGCTTTGCCTGCTGTTTGCTTGCTGTGCTGTTGTCACTGTCCGCCCTGGCTGCGGTGCCGCCTGTCCAGCTGCGTTATGCGCTGGTGTCCGGGCTGGAAGACCCGCACCTGCCCTACATGCTTTCCCTGTTGCAACTGGCCTGTGACGAGGCGGAGCTGCGCTGCCAGCTGCAAGCCGCCGCCGCCATGAACCAGTCGCGGGCCATGGTGCAGATGGGCAAGCGGGACGGTGGCATTGACCTGTTCTGGGGCATGACCAGCCGCGAGCGCGAGCAACAGGCCATTCCCATCCGCATTCCGCTGGACAAAGGCTTGCTGGGCTGGCGGGTGGCACTGGTCAATGCCAGCCAGCCAGACGTGCTGGCAGGTGTCCGTGATGTGAAGCAGCTTTCCCGGCTGGTGGCCGGGCAGGTGGCGGACTGGCCGGATACCGCCATCCTGCGCAATGCCGGCTTGCAAGTGCTGACCAGCCAGGATTACGGCAATCTGTTTCCCATGCTGCAACGCAAGCGCTTTGACTACTTTCCGCGCAGTGTGATGGAAGTACAGCGCGAAGCAGCCTTGCCGGTGGCCAAGGGCTTGCTGATCGACCGCAACCTGGTGCTGCACTATCCCACGGCCATGTATTTTTTTATCAGCCCGCTCAAACCGGAACTGGCCGCGCAACTGGAGCAGGGCCTGCGCAAGGCATTGAAGGATGGTCGTTTCAACCAGCTGTTCCAGCGATATAACGGCCAGTTGCTGTCGCAGCTGTCACTGGGCAAAAGGCAGGAAATTCCATTGGTCAATCCGCAGTTGCCAGCGGCCACGCCCTTGCAGGACCGCGCCTTGTGGTACCGGCCTTGATGTCGGTACTGGCATATCAGTGTTATTGCCCTTCTTCTTCCAGCCACTGGCAAAAGGCGGTGACCAGTTCATCGCCCACCAGTGACTGCGGTACGGCCCAGGAATAACCCCGTACCGCAATTTCCGGCCCCGCCAGTGGTGCCACCAGTTTGCCGCTGGCCAGTTCGCTTTCTATCACCGGCAGCGCGCCCAGCGTCACGCCCAGCCCGTCCACCGCAGCCTGCAAGGCCAGGTAGTAATGATCGAAATGCTGGTCGGCGGCGGACTGCAAGCCGGGCATCCCGGCAGCAGCCAGCCAGCGTGCCCAGGCAACCGGCCTGGTTTCCGAGTGCAGCAAGGTGTGTAAAGCCAGGTCGGCGGCTTGCCGGATGGGCAGGCGCTCCAGCAAGGCCGGGCTGCACACCGGGATTTCCCGCTCGGTGAGAAAAGCATGCGAGACAAAGCCATGCCAGTGATCCTTGCCACGGCGGATGGCAATGTCGAAGTCGGCATTCTGGTTGTTGATGCTGGCATCCGATGTTGCCAGGCGCAATTCCACCCCGGGGTAACGCAGCTGGAAGCGGGTGAGCCTGGGCAGCAGCCAGTGCATGGCCAGCGTGGGGGTGACATTGATGTTCA
This sequence comes from Aquitalea sp. ASV11, assembly GCF_016429185.1. NCBI lineage: Bacteria > Pseudomonadati > Pseudomonadota > Betaproteobacteria > Neisseriales > Chromobacteriaceae > Aquitalea > Aquitalea sp. ASV11. The sequence continues at coordinate 55,195 of NZ_JAELUD010000009.1, read as the reverse complement.
GCCGCTTCCCCTGCTGGCGCGCCTGCAGTTTTTCGGTGGCGCTGGCAATGCCGTCCAGCGCGGTCTGGATGGCGGGCAGATAAGCCTGACCGGCGGCCGATAGCCGCACCCGGCGGCCATGGCGCTCGAACAGGCTGACACCCAGCCAGTCCTCCAGCTGTTGGATCTGGCGACTGATGGCACCGTGGGTCACATACAGGGCTTCGGCTGCGGCGGTGAAACTGCCTTGTCGTGCAGCAGATTCAAAGGCCTTGAGCGCATTGAGTGGAGGAAGGCGGCGGTTCATGCTGGTGAGTTTAGCTCACAAAGAATGCCATAAAAACTCGTTTGTTCTGATGGCTCTGGCGGGCTAGCCTTGCACTATGCATCCATCACTTGTCATTCCTACTCGCCGCCAGTTGTTTCTGGGGTTTTTCAGCATCGGCCTGAGCGGCTTTGGTGGCGTACTGCCACTGGCGCACCGCATGCTGGTGCAGCAACGCCGCTGGCTGAACGAGGAAGAGTTCACCGAACTGTTGGGGTTGGGGCAGATTCTGCCCGGGCCCAATATCGTCAATATGTCCATCGCCATCGGCTCGCGCTTTCATGGTGTGGCCGGCGCCTGGCTGGCTGTGGCCGGGCTGATGCTGGCGCCGCTCATCATCGTGCTGGCCATGGCCATGTTGTACGACCATTACCAGAGCCTGCCGGACGTGCAAGGCACCTTGCACGGGCTGGCCTCGGCGGCGGCAGGCCTGTTGCTGGCCATGGTGTTGCGCATGGGCCAGAAACTGGAAGTGCACTGGCAGGCGGTGCTCTTGGCCATGCTCACCTTTGTGGCGGTCGGCGTGTTGCGCTGGCCCTTGCTGCCGGTGTTGCTGGCACTGGGGCCGCTGTCGGTATGGCTGGCCCTGCGTCGCCAGCGCTCTGGAGATGATCCATGTTGATCCTGCTGTCCTTGCTGGCCAGTTTTTCCCTGTTTTCGCTGATGGCGGTGGGCGGTGCAGTGACGCTGATTCCGGCCATGCACAGCTATGTGGTGGAAAGCCATCACTGGATGAGCGCTCAGGAGTTTGCCGCCCTGTTTGCCATCGCCCAGGCGGCACCGGGACCGAATGTGCTGGTGGTCAGCCTGATTGGCTGGAAAGTGGCGGGCCTGGCCGGTGCGCTGGTGGCCACCGTGGGCATGTGCGGGCCGTCCTCGTTGCTGTGTTATTACGTTACCCGCTTGTGGCAACGCTTTCATGGTTCGCCGTGGCGTCGGGCCATCGAGCGCGGGCTGGCCCCGCTGACCATCGGCCTGGTGGCGGGCAGTGCCATGCTGATGAGCGAGGCGGCCAATGCCCACTGGACCGGCTGGTTGCTGTGCGGCGTAGTCGCTGTCATCGCCTGGCGCAGCCGCATCAATCCGCTGTGGCTGCTGGCTGGCGGGGCCTTGCTCGGCTGGTTGGGGTGGATCTGAAGCGTTGTCCGGTGCGTCATCAGTGTTTCACGCAGTGTGGGCAGACTGATCGGCTTGCATGCTGACGGAGAAACCATGCGCCTGTGGCCATTGACCCCTGCCCGGCAAAACCTGTTGCTGACCCTGCTGGCCTTGCGCCTGTATCTGGTGGAGCTGGTGGCCGTTCCGGTGGCGGTGCTGTGCCTGCATCCGGCCTGTGGTTTGCTGCTGCTGCTGACCTTGCTGCTGATTCCGCTGCGCTGGCAATTACTGCATGAGGCAGCACATGGCCATTTATTGCCATCTCCCAGCCATAACCGGCTGGCCGGCCGGCTGATGGGTATCACGCTGGGCCTGCCATTTGATGTATGGCGGCAGGCCCATCAACTGCACCACCGTTACAGCCGCAGCTGCTGGCATCAGGTTGAAGTGTACGACCCCACCCGTGAACGCTACTGGATACGCCAGTTGCTGCTGATCCTGCGCATGTGCGGCGGTGCCTACCTGCTGGCCTGGTGTGGCAGCCTGTTGCTGTTGTTCGTGCCCGGCTCGGCGCGCTGGCCGTTCTTGTGTCGCCACTTCGCCTTGTGGCCACGCCTGCAGGTGCGCATGCAGCGTTGTGGCCGTCTGCCTGCGGCGCGCACCGATGCCGCGCTGGCACTGCTGTTGCCGCTGCTGTCCTTGCTGGTGTACGGCCAGCATGACTGGATGCTGTGGCTGGCACTGCTGCTGCGCGCGGTGCTGATTTCCCTCACCGATCATGTTTGCTTTGCCGCCCAGGCGCTGGGTTGCCCGCGTCGGGCGGCTAATCTGTTCTTGCCGCGCTGGCTGGGCTACGGCTTGCTCAACAGCCATCTGCGCGGCGTGCACCAGCGCTGGCCGCATTTGCCCTGGCAAGCGCTGCCGCAGCAGTTGGCCAGCACCAGTGAGGGCTGGGACGGGGATTATCTTGAGCGGCTATGGGGCAAGCAATGGCAGCTTCAGGCCAGAGACCATCTGCCGGTAATACCCCTGTAGAAGTCAGGGATGGGTATAATGCCGCTGAATTCATTACGCCAGGCTAGCAAGCCCACACCGACATGACCCAGCTCAAGAATGACACTTTCCTGCGTGCGCTCCTGAAGGAGCCGGTTGAATACACCCCCATCTGGATGATGCGCCAGGCTGGCCGTTACCTGCCGGAATACCGCGCCACCCGCGCACGCGCAGGCAGCTTCATGGGCTTGTGCACCAGCCCGGACTACGCCACCGAAGTGACCCTGCAACCGCTGGACCGCTTCCCGCTGGATGCTGCCATTCTGTTCTCCGACATTCTCACCGTGCCGGATGCCATGGGCCTGGGCCTGTACTTTGCCGAGGGCGAAGGCCCCAAGTTCGAACGCCCGCTGCGCGACGAGCAAGCCATCCGCGCACTGCACGTACCGGTACTGGACAAGCTGCAATACGTGTTCGACGCCGTGTCCAGCATCCGCAAGGCGCTGGATGGTCGCGTGCCGCTGATCGGCTTCTCCGGCAGCCCCTTCACCCTGGCCTGCTACATGATTGAAGGCGGTGGTTCGGATGACTTCCGCCACGTGAAAGCCATGCTGTACAGCCGTCCCGAACTGCTGCACCACATTCTGGCGGTCAATGCCCAGACCGTGACCGACTACCTGAATGCCCAGATTGACGCCGGTGCCCAGGCGGTGCAGATCTTCGATACCTGGGGTGGTGCGCTCAGCCATGCAGCCTACAAGGAATTCTCGATGGCCTACATGCAGCGCATTGTGTCCGGCCTGAAGCGCGAAGCCGACGGCCGCCGCGTGCCGGTGATCGTATTCACCAAGAATGGCGGTCAATGGCTGGAAGACATCGCTGCCATCGGTGCGGACTGTGTCGGCCTGGACTGGACCACCGACATCGGCCTGGCCCGTGCGCGTGTGGGTGACAAGGTGGCACTGCAAGGCAATTTCGACCCGAACGCCCTGTTTGGCTCGCCAGCGGCCATCGAGGCGGAAGCCGGCCGCATTCTGGCGGCCTATGGTCAGGGTTCCGGTCATGTGTTCAACCTGGGGCATGGCATCTCCCAGCATGCCGACCCGGCTCATGCCGCGGCACTGGTTGAAGCGGTACATCGTCTGTCGCGTCCTTACCATCAGTAAGTCTTGCCGGCAGGTTGGAGCATGCTGCCCCGGCCTGCCCATTTGCAAGAATCCAAGCTTTATTTCCTGCCCGATTTCCAATAGTTTTTCGATTTTCCGCACTTGCTGTATCTTTTCTCCTGGCTGCGGGGGAGGGGGTATATCCTGCCTTGCCTTGCGGTTTTGGCGGAGTGTGGCAACAAATGAAGCGTCTGCCAGACAGGGGAGTTGACAGTTGCACCGACTGTTGTTCTCCGAGTTATGCACACTGGAATTGCCCTTGGAAGCAAATTGTCAAGTCCGATGGGCAAAATTAGTGCAATGTACTTAAGTCATTGAAATTAAAAGAAATATTATTCTGATTAATTTTTGTGCAATCTAATGGAAATGCTGATTTAATGGCCTTTCCATGCCTGGATGCAGAGTTGTTCACAAAGATATCCACAGCTTCTGTGCATAGATGGCGCAAAGCCTTGTCGGTGCTGGGTTTGCTGTAAAGGGAAAATTTACCGTGGGTTCTCAGAGAGTTCAGGTGGTGGTTGATCTGCCCCTGTTTGGCGCATTTACCTACCTGTCTCATTTTGATGTCATACCCGGTCAACGGGTGGCGGTTCCCTTTGGCAAAAGACAGCTGTGTGGCGTAGCCGTCACTGGCATACCCCCAGAGGGTTTGTCCGACAGCCAGCTCAAAACCATTGATCAGGTGTTTGACGGCTTGCCGCCACTTCCGGCGGATTTCCTGGCCCTTACCGAATTTGCCGCTGCCTATTACCACTATCCCCTTGGGCCGACGCTGTTTACCGCCTTGCCCACCGGCCTGCGTGAAGCGCGCGATATCACCCCTGTCGATGAACGTCCTTTTGGCCTGAGCGAGCTGGGGCAGGCAAGCCAGCCTCCTGCACGGCAGCGGGCGCGCCTGGCCTTGTGGCAGGCCTTGTGCGATGGCCCGCTTACGCAGGCACAAGCCCGGCTGGTCACGCCTCAGGCAGGCAAGATTCTGGCGGACTGGCTGGCCGAGGGGCTGGTGCTGCGTGTGACGGCAGAAAAGCCTGCCTTGCAGCTGGGCAGTGCGCCACAACTGAATGCAGACCAGCAGGCCGCACTGGATGCCTTGTTACAGCAGCCCGGCGGCTTCCAGCCCTGGCTGTTGCATGGCATCACCGGCAGTGGCAAGACCGAAGTGTATTTGCAGCGCATTGCCCATAGTCTGGCAACCGGGCAGCAAGTGTTGGTGCTGGTGCCGGAAATCAACCTCACACCGCAACTGGTGGAGCGCTTCATCCAGCGTTTTCCTGCCACCCGCATTGCGGTACAGCACAGCCAGCTGGCGGAAGGCGAGCGCCTGCGCAACTGGCTGGATGCCTGGCAAGGACGTGCCGATATCGTGATCGGCACCCGCTTGTCGGTATTCACCCCCATGCCGCGCCTGGGGCTGATCGTGGTGGATGAAGAGCATGATGGCTCGTTCAAGCAGCAGGACGGTCTGCGCTACCATGCGCGCGATCTGGCCATCTGGCGTGCGCATCGCGCCGGCTTGCCCATCATTCTGGGCAGCGCCACCCCCAGTCTGGAAACCGTGGCCAATGTCGAAGCCGGGCGTTATCGCCAGCTCAAGCTCAGCCAGCGGGCACATGGTGCCGCCAGGCTGCCGCAGGTGCGGCTGGTGGATACCCGGCGTGCCAAGTTGACCGAAGGGCTGTCCGATCCGCTGATCAAGGCTCTGGCCGCCCGGCTGGAACGGCGCGAAATGAGCCTGGTGTTCATCAACCGGCGCGGTTTTGCCCCGGTGCTGGCCTGCAGTGATTGCGGCTGGACCAGTGGCTGCCCGCGTTGCTCCACCCGGCTGGTGCTGCATTTGCTGGAGCGCAAGCTGCGCTGCCACCATTGCGGCTGGGAAGAAGCGGTACCCCATGCCTGCCCGGAGTGCGGTGCGCCGGACATCAAGCCGCTGGGCGAGGGCACGCAGCGGCTGGAATCCGCACTGGGGCGCCTGTTTCCCACTGCGCGCATCTTGCGCATAGACCGCGACACCACCCAGCGCAAACAGGCCTGGGAGGAGATCTACCGCCAGGTACATGCCGGTGAGGTGGACATGCTGGTGGGCACGCAGATGCTGGCCAAAGGCCACGATTTCGGTACCCTGTCTCTGGTGACGGTACTGAATTCCGATGGCGGCTTGTATTCGGCGGACTATCGCGCCTCCGAGCGCCTGTTCGCCCAGCTCACCCAGGTGGCCGGCCGCGCTGGCCGGGCCGATGCACCCGGTGAAGTGCTGGTACAGACGCAATGGCCGGATCACCCGCTGTATCAGGCACTGGTGGCGCACGATTTTGATGGCTTTGCCGCCAGCCTGCTGCAAGAGCGCCGTCAAGCCGCCTTTCCGCCGTCGGTACATCAGGCCCTGCTGCGTGCCGATGCCACCGAACTGGCGCAGGCCACGGCCTTTCTCACCCAGGTGCGCAGTCAGGTACAAAACCTCGCCACTGGCGTGCTGATTTCCGGCCCGGCCCCCGCGCTGATGGTGCGGCTGGCCAACCGCGAACGCGCCCAGCTGGTGCTGGAGTGTGCCAACCGTCAGCAACTGCACCAGTTTCTCGATCAATTACCCCCGCTGCTCGATCAATTGGCACGCCAGTATGGCCGCGGTTTGCGCTGGTCGCTGGATGTCGACCCGCAGGAGATGTAAATGAAGGTGTTTTCCCCCGTTGTGGCACTGGCGCTGTCCTGCCACATTGCCACTGCCGCCGCGCTTGACCTGCACGGACTCAAACCCGATGAAGTAGCGGTCTGGGCCGCTCCGGTGGAAGGTGGCCCGGAGCTGGCCAGCCTGCGTGCAGATGTGCCGGTCAACCCGGCTTCCACCATGAAATTGCTCACCAGCTGGACTGCGCTTAACAGGCTGGGCCCCGGCTACCGCTGGACCACCCGGCTGGTCTCGGCCGCACAGGTACAGGACGGTGTGCTCAAGGGTGACCTGGTGTGGGTAGGAGCGGGCGATCCGCGCTTTGGCATGGCCAATTTGCGTAGCCTGCTACATGACTTGCGCTTGCGTGGCATCCGCCAGATTGATGGCCGTCTGCTGCTGGACAAGAGCGCCTTCAGCAGCATAGGTACGGCCGAAAATTTTGGCGGAGACGAAGGCAAATCCTTCACCGTGGAGCCGGATACCCATCTGACCGGGCTTAAAGTGGCCTGGTTGCGTTTTTTCAACGACAGCAACGGCACACGCGTAGTGCTGGACCCGCCACTGGCCGGAGTCAGCCTGCAGGCGAGGCTGAGCAATGGCGGCGACACGGCAGGCAGTTGCCCGGATGTGCGCCAGTGGGTGCACATCAGAGAGCAGGGCAGCCAGCTTGAAGTCAGCGGTAAGCTGCCCACCGCCTGTGATGGCAGCCAGGCCTATGTCAACGTGCTGGATCACAACGACTTTGCTGCACAGAGTTTTGCCGCCTTGTGGCAAGAGCTGGGCGGTAGCGGCCCGCAGGGCATGGCACTGGGCCGTGCACCGGCCAATGCGCGCACGCTGGCGCAATTCCAGTCCGAGCCACTCATCACGGCGCTTAACGACATCAACAAGTACAGCAATAACACCATGGCGCGCACGGTATTCCTGACGCTGGGGCGCGAGGCTGCGACAAGCGGCGATACCCCGGCGGATGCACAGACCGCGGTGCGCAGCCTGCTGGCCGAGCAACATATCGCGGCAGATGCGCTGGTGCTGGAGAACGGTTGCGGCTTGTCTCGCCGCGAACGGGTATCGGCCCGCCTGCTAGGCCAGGTATTGCTCAACGCCGCCCGCGGACCTTACGGCAACGAATTGATGACCAGCCTGCCGCTGGCAAGTGAAGACGGCACGCTCAAGCGCCGCTTTGCCAGCATCGGCCCGCGCCTGCGCATGAAAACCGGCACGCTGAAAGACGTGAAGGCCCTGGCAGGCTACTGGCAGGCGGCAGATGGCCGCCGGCTGGCTATTGTGGCCATCGTCAACAGTCCGCGTGCGCCAGCCATGGCCGGCGCACTGGATGCCGTGGTGGCCGACCTGATTCACCGCTTCGACCACAGCGCGCCTGCCCCGGCTGACGCTATAATGCAACCCTGAACCCACCACGCATCAACAGGTTTTTCATGAAACACGTCACCATGTACACCACGGCGGTTTGCCCGTTCTGCATTCGTGCCAAGCAATTGCTGGCCAGCAAGGGCGTGACCGGCATTGAAGAAATCCGCATCGACCTGGACCCGGAAGCCCGCGACCGCATGATGAGCAGTACCGGCCGCCGCACCGTGCCGCAGATTTATATCGGCGACACCCATGTGGGTGGCTGCGACGATCTGGTGGCCCTGAACCAGGCCGGCAAGCTGGACATCCTGCTGGCGGATTGACCGCCATCAAGCCCACATCAGGCAGCGGGCAAACACAGCAGGGATAGCACAGTCCCCCTCTGGTGGCCTGCCGTGCTTTCATGCGATGATGCGAGCTTGATTTTCTGACCAACCGGCCGCCGCGCGCGGCCCTGAGCGAGACAAGACATGAGCGAACAACAAGAGCTGCAACCGGTTTTCTCCATCGAAAAGATCTACGTCAAGGACCTGTCCCTGGAAGTGCCGAATGCACCGCAGGTATACCTGGAAGCCGCCCAGCCGGAAATCGACATGCAACTGGCCAGCGAAGGCAAGCAGATTGACGATGGCTTCTTCGAAGTTGCCCTCACCGTGACCGTAACGGCCAAACTGCCGGAAAAAACCATGTTCCTGTGCGAAGTGACCGAAGCCGGCATCTTCCGCATCGAAAACGTACCGGCTGAAGACATCGAACCGATTCTCGGCGTGGCCTGCCCGAACATCCTGTTCCCGTATGCGCGCGAAACCGTGTCCAACCTGGTAAACCGTGCCGGCTTCCCGCCGGTGCTGCTGTCGCCGATCAACTTCGAAGCGCTGTACATGCAACAGCGTGCCCAGCAAGCCGAAGCCGGCAACGCCTGATGCTGCGCTGCCTCGTCACTGTCACCGCCATGCTGGCCGGGTTCATTGCCCTGCCAGCCCAGGCACTGGAGTTCCGTTCGGTCAAGGAAACCGGCGTGGCGCTGTACGAGGCGCCTGCGCTGAGTGCCAAAAAGCTGTTTGTGGTCAGCCGCTACTACCCGGTGGAGGTCCTGTCCAGCCAGAAGGAATGGTCACGCGTGCGTGATGCCACCGGCGGCATCGCCTGGATACCGCTGGCGGCATTGTCCTCGCAACGCTGGTTGCTGGTGACCGCCGACCAGGCCGTGGTGCGTGATGCACCGGCTGCCGATGCCAAACCCTTGTTTTCTGTCGCACGCGATGGCGTGCTGCAATGGCAGGAAGCCCCCAAGGACGGCTGGGTGCGTATCAAGCACCGTGACGGCAGTGGCGGTTATGCCCGCATCAGCGATCTGTGGGGTTTGTAAATCATGAAACTGGCCATTCTGGGAAGCGGAGCCTGGGGCAGTGCCCTGGCCATGGCGTTTGCCCGTCATCATGATGTCAGCCTGTGGGGACGCGATGCCGCCCTGATGGCCGAACTGGCAGCCGAGCGCGTGAACCGTCGCTATCTGCCGGATTGCCGCTTTCCCGACTCCATTACCCTGACTGCCGAATTGCCGCGTGCCATCCAGCATGCCGAGCTGATCCTGATCGTCACCCCGATTGCCGGTTTGCGCCCCACGCTGCGGGCGCTGACTGCGCTGTCATCCGGTTTGCCGCCCATCCTGTGGGCCTGCAAGGGCTTTGAAGCGGGTTCCAGCCTGCTGCCGCATCAGGTGGTGGCCGAAGAGTTGCCGCAGGATCACCCCTGCGGTGTGTTGTCCGGCCCCAGCTTTGCCCGTGAAGTGGCCGAAGGCCTGCCGGCTGCCGTCACCATTGCGTCGGACGATGCCGAGTTTGCCCGTCGTATCGCCCGTGAACTGCACAGCCCGCTGCTGCGCCTGTATGCCAATGATGATCTGGTAGGGGTGGAAGTGGGTGGTGCGGTAAAGAATGTGATGGCCATTGCCACCGGTGTGGCGGATGGACTGGGTTTTGGCATGAATGCGCGCGCCGCGCTGATTACCCGCGGGCTGGCGGAAATCACCCGTCTGGCCAGTGCTCTGGGTGCCAGCCAGCAAACCATGATGGGCCTTGCCGGCATGGGCGATCTGATCCTGACTTGCACCGGTGCGCTGTCGCGTAACCGGCAGGTGGGTCTGAAGCTGGCCGAGGGCAAGTCGCTGGACAGCATTCTGGCCGAGCTTGGCCATGTGGCCGAAGGCGTCAGTACCGCACGTGAGGTGCTGACCATGGCCGAACGGCTGGAGGTGGAAATGCCGATTACCGCTGCGGTGTGCGGTCTGTTGTATCAGGGCAATGACCCGCACCGGGTGGTGGAGGGATTGCTCAGCCGCGCACCCAAGTCTGAAGGTGGTGGCGTGCTGCATTAAGCCATCCTGCTGTCGTACCAGTCAAAAAGCCTCCCGATGGGAGGCTTTTTGCTGTGCAGTACCCGGCGGCTTAGTGGGTACGCTGGTTTTCACGCAGGCTTTGGGCATCCCAGTAGGCATTGATTTTCTGGATGCGCTGCTGTTCGGCAGCCGGCAGCTTGTCAAATTGCGCCTTGATGGCTTGCTGTTCGGCTTGCCAGGCAGCCACGCTGTCCGGGGCCGGCGGGTTGTTGTTGGTGTCGTGGGCAAATGCTGCGCTGCTGGCAATCAGGCTAATCAGGGCGATGGCTGCGGTTTTCATACTGTGCTCCTTGCTAAGTGCGTTATCTGCTGTGTCTTACAGCTTGAGTACAGTATATTGACCATTTATTTTTCAATAAATACGATTTTATTTAACCATTTATTTACTATTGGTGTTTAATTACTGGAAACTTACGGGCCGGCAGTTTGTCACTGCGGCCCGTAATAGCAGGGTGCTGCAGTCTGCTTTACCGGGGAGTGGCGGAGCCCGGCTCCGGTTCTGCTGCCAGCAGGGCTGCAATGGCATGCTGGTTGAAACGGTCGGTGGTGTGGTGCAGGCGTTCGGCGTAGTGGATCAGGTTATCGCCATCGGCTATCAAAATGGCTGGTGCCGTGTAGCCGCTCAAGGGATAGCCCATCGCCAGTACGCCGTACTGCTTGTGGAAGTCGCGCCCGCGCAGGGTGGATAGCAGGCTCACGCCGGGCAGGCCATGCGCCTGACGGCAGCGCAGCAGCGAGGAGGGCGAATCCACCGTGATGACGATAATGGCCAGTTCCGGCCAGCTTTCCAGAAAGCGCCGGGTGTCCTGCAGTAGCGCCAGTCCGGCGTGCTCGTCTTCGTCGACCGATAGCAGGGTGATGATGGCCTTGGGCTGACCGGCAAAGTTCTCCAGCGCCAGGTCGCGTTTCTGGTCATCCACCAGCATGAAGCTGGGCAGAAACTGTCCTGCCTGCGGGAAGTCTCCGGCGACAGGAATGTCTTCGTCACCGTATTGCAGAATGAAATCGCTCATGCTTGTCTCCTTGTCCGTATCCTCATGGTGGACAGCATGGCGGCAAAAACAAGGTCGATTACTGGTTTTGTTGACCAATGACGTAAAAAAAGCGGCCGGGGCCGCTTTTTGCTGTGCGCTGAATCAGGGATAGAACCAGTACAGGCTGTAACCCATGGCGCGTACCTTGCCGATGTCCAGCCGCATGGTGATCTTCACCTCACTGTTGGCATTGAAGCGTTGCAGCTTGAGGTCATCCGCCTTCAGGTATTCCTTTGGTGCAAACACCTTGCGGATCAGCACCTGGTCGTCCGCATCCTTCAGCGACACTTCCAGCATCGGGTAATTCTGGGCAAACGCCGCGTGGTTCTTCAGCGTGGCGGACAGCTGGACCAGATTGGGATGCTCCGGCACGAAAGCCAGTTCCGACCATTCGGTGCGGATCTGCGCAATGTCGCTGGGCCAGGGCACCTTGCAACCGGCCAGCGAGCAGAATGCTTCCAGCGCCGGGCGGGCTTCCGGAACTTCAGCTGCAATCCGGGTGCGGTTGAAATATACCAGTTGGCCGGCCAGCAGCAGGGTGGCGACGGTCGCCAGCAAGACCATCAACACGGTCAGCAGCGGATTGCGGGCCTTGCCGACTGCGGCTTCATCAGCATGTTCGCTGTCGTGGGCTGCATTGGCGTCCTGATGCGGCAGTTCCATGCCGGCGCTGGCCGGTACTTCGGGCTCGGTGCTGTCCGGCGTGGCGGCAGGGGGGATGTTTTCCTCGTTGCCTCGGCGTGATTTGCCAAAGACATCGGGCAAGCCCTTGTCCTCTTCGGCATCTACCGGGCTTGCAGCGTAGGCAGTAGTGGCAGCGGGAGCGCGTCGGGTGTTGAGGGCTTCGGCCAGTGCGCGCTGGAATTCTTCCGCCTCGCTGCGCTGTTGCTCGGTGTCGGCCGCAGCCATGTCGCCTTCTTGCGCGATGTCCAGATTGAAGTCATCGCTGACCGGTGTTTCGGCGGCAGTCTGTGGGTCGAAGTCGGGCAATTCCAGCTCGAAATCGTCCATCGGGTCGTGCGCCTGCGGCGCTGACGGCGGTGGCACCAGTGGGCTGGGTGCTGCAGGAGACGGGGCGGGTGCCGGGCTTGGCACCTCCGGCTGGGTCAGAACCGGCGGGGTCGCCGGTTCGGTACTGACAAAATGCTCGGTAGCGTTGAATACATGCGCACAGCGCCCACAGCGAACCAGGCCTTTGGCGGCGGCTAGCTGCGTATCGTTAACCTTGAAACGGGTCTGGCAACTCGGGCACTGTGTGGTGTAGCTCATACGCTTGGGCGTCGGGTTCCTGTCAGTCGGGTCCAGCCTTCATCGAACACCGGAGTGTCCATGGTGAACCACTGCGCATAAATCGCAGACAGTTCGTCGGCTTGCTCGGCAAGAATGCCGGAAAGCACGATTTTACCACCGGTTTTCACATGACTGGCCAGCAGCTGACCCAGCATGCGCAGCGGATTGGCCAGAATATTGGCCAGCACTACGTCGTACTGGGCTGCCGGATTGGCATCCGGCAGGCAGAAGGTGGCGGTCACATTGTTCTGGTCCGCATTGTCGCGGCTGGAGCGCACGGCCTGGGCGTCAATGTCCACACCCACGGCACTGCCTGCACCCAGCTTGAGTGCGGCAATGGCCAGGATGCCGGAGCCACAGCCATAGTCGAGCACGCTTTCACCGCCGGCAACATGTGCATCCAGCCACTGCAGGCACAGCCGCGTGGTGGGATGACTGCCAGTGCCGAAGGCGAGGCCCGGGTCCAGTTGCAGGTTCACTGCATCCGGTGCCGGCGCGTCGTGCCAGGTGGGGGTGATCCACAAGCGGTCCGAGATGCGGATGGGCTCGAACTGGGACTGGGTCAGGCGTACCCAGTCCTGTTCTTCCACGCGCTCGGTCTTATAAACCGGCATGCCCAGCTTGCAGGCATTGCAGGCAGCGGCAATCAGCAGGGCCACGTCCGCATCTTCCGCAAACAGGGTGATGATGCGGCTGTGGTTCCACAGCTTGTCCACCGGCATGCCGGGTTCGCCAAAGATGGGCTGCTCCTGGTCGGTACCGGCCAGGGCGTCTTCAATGGCGGTCGACAGCGCACCCGCATCCATCAGCGCATCGGCCAGGCGTTCGGCCACCGCCGAATCGGTGTCGATGGTGGCTTGCAGCCAGGCCATTATGCGTCTCCCTTTTTCATTTGCGACAGGCGCTCTTCCAGATAGTGGATGCTGGTGCTGCCACGCTGGAAGGCGGCATCCATGAACAATTCCTGGTGCAGCGGGATATTGGTCTTGATACCGGAGATGGAGATTTCCGACAGGGCAACGCGCATGCGGGCCATGGCCTGATCGCGGGTGTCACCGTAGGAAATCAGCTTGCCCACCATGGAGTCGTAATGCGACGGCACGGTGTAGCCCTGATAGATGTGCGAGTCGATACGGATGCCAGGGCCACCAGCCGGGTGATAGCTTTCGATCTTGCCGGGCGACGGTACGAAGGTAAAGGGGTCTTCGGCGTTGATACGGCATTCCATGGCATGGCCGCGCAGCACGATGTCGCTTTGCTTGTAGCGCAGCTTTTCGCCGGCAGCAATGCGGATCTGCTCCTGCACGATGTCCACACCGGTGATCATTTCCGTCACCGGGTGCTCCACCTGAACGCGGGTGTTCATTTCGATGAAGTAGAACTCGCCGTTTTCGAACAGGAATTCAAAAGTACCGGCGCCACGGTAGCCAATGCGGCTGCACGCTTCGGCGCAGGCGGTGCCAATGCGCTGGCGCTGCTCGTCGGTAATGCCCGGAGCCGGTGCTTCTTCAATGATTTTCTGGTGACGACGCTGCATGGAGCAGTCCCGCTCGCCCAGATAGATGGCATTGCCGTATTCGTCGGCCAGGATCTGGATTTCGATATGGCGCGGCTGCTGCAGGTATTTCTCCATGTAGACAGTCGGGTTGCCGAATGCGGCACCGGCTTCGGTACGGGTCATTTGTACCGAGTTGATCAGTGCGCCTTCGGTATGCACCACGCGCATGCCGCGACCACCGCCACCACCGGCGGCCTTGATGATTACCGGGAAACCGATTTTCTTGGCAATCTTGACGATCTCGGCCGGATCATCCGGCAGGGCGCCTTCGGAACCCGGCACGCAGGGTACGCCAGCGGCAATCATGGCGTCCTTGGCGGATACCTTGTCGCCCATCAGGCGGATGGTTTCCGGGCGCGGGCCGATGAAGACGAAGCCGGATTGTTCCACGCGTTCGGCAAAGTCGGCGTTTTCCGACAAAAAGCCATAACCCGGGTGGATGGCCTGGGCGTCGGTCACTTCGGCAGCGGCAATCAGCGCCGGTACGTTCAGGTAGCTTTTGGTCGACGGAGCAGGGCCGATGCAGACCGATTCATCGGCCAGCTTGACGTATTTGGCTTCACGGTCGGCTTCGGAATGCACGACCACGGTCTTGATACCCATTTCGCGGCAGGCGCGCTGGATGCGCAGGGCGATTTCGCCGCGGTTTGCAATCAGGATTTTTTCAAACATGGTATGGACGTCCGTTGGGTGGCGCGTCAAACAACAGGGGCACTGACGCGGTGTCGTGCCCCTGTCATCTCTGGCGTCTATTTAGCGAGGCAGAGAGAATTACTCGATGATGAACAGCGGCTCGCCGTATTCAACCGGCTGGCCGTCTTCGGCCAGTACGGCCTTCACCACGCCGGAACGGTCGGCTTCGATTTCGTTCATCAGCTTCATGGCTTCGATGATGCACAGGGTGTCACCGGCATTCACGCTCTGGCCCACTTCCACGAAGGCCTTGGAGCCCGGGCTGGCGGAGCGGTAGAAGGTGCCTACCATCGGAGACTTCAGTGCATTGGCATTGTTGGCGGCAGCCGGGGCTTCGGCAGCGGCGGCCGGTGCGGCAGCAGCCGGAGCGGCCACTTGCTGTTGCATCGGCATTTGCATCATCGGCTGGGCGTAGGCAATTTGCTGTGCATTGGCCGATACGCGGGTGATGCGGACTTTTTCTTCCCCTTCGGTCACTTCGAGTTCGGCAATGCCGGATTCTTCGACGAGATCGATCAGTTTCTTCAGTTTACGCAGATCCATGGTAATCCTTCGGATGGGATGTACTTTTTTATGTTCAGGCTTGCGCGGACAGACGCCGGATGGCGTGCGCAAGTGCCAGTTCATAGCCCTGGGCGCCCAGGCCGCAAATCACGCCGACTGCCAGATCCGAAAAATACGAATGATGACGGAAGGGTTCGCGGGCATGGACGTTGGACAGGTGAACTTCTATGAATGGCACCTTCACCCCGGAAATGGCGTCACGCAGGGCAACGCTGGTGTGGGTGAAGGCCGCTGGATTGATGATGATGAACGACGTTCCGTCTGTCATGCAGGCATGAACGCGGTCAATCAAGAGGTGTTCGGCGTTGCTTTGCAGCGCCTCAAGCTCGAAACCGGCGGCATTTGCCTGCTCGGTCAGCCGCTGGTTGATGGAGGCTAGCGTGTCCCGGCCATAGTGCTGTGGTTCCCGTGTTCCAAGCAGATTGAGATTGGGGCCGTGCAGCACAAGGATTTTTCCGGTCAAAGCTTTGCTCCTGAGTTCAACATGGGCGCGAGTTTGCCGCAAATGGCGACACGATGTCTAGCTTTTCCAGTATTTCAAACGGTTGTTTTATGTGTGAAACTAACTGCCGGTTTCCCCGGAAAGCCCGCCATTTCGAGCGAAAGCACTACAGTGAACCGCATTTTAAACGGTGGCAAATTTTTTACAGTTTCTTGCCACATACCCTTGATCAAGCTCAAATTCCACCCCGGGCCGAACAAGTCCGTGCCGGGGCAGGCGGTCGCAGGTATAATTTGCCGGTTTTGATTCGAGCTTCACACCATGCTGCTGTCTGATTTTGATTACCACCTGCCTGATCACCTGATTGCCCAGCACCCGCCTGCGGTGCGTGGTGCCAGCCGTTTGCTGCACGTTGCCGGCCATAACCTCAGCGACGGCCAGTTCGCCGATTTTGCCAGCCTGCTTGCGCCGGGCGACGTGATGGTGTTCAACGACACCCGCGTCATCAAGGCGCGACTGTTCGGCGAAAAGGCCAGTGGCGGCAAGATTGAAGCACTGATCGAGCGGGTACTGGACGAACACACCGCACTGGCGCATGTCCGTTCTTCCAAATCGCCCAAGCCCGGCACCCGGCTGATTTTTGCCGAACGCTGGGAAGCCGAAATGCTGGGTCGCGAAGGCGAGCTGTTCAAGCTGCGCTTTCTGGCCGAGGACAATCTGTTCGACATTCTGGACGCCTCCGGCAAGCTGCCGCTGCCTCCCTATATAGAGAGAACGGCAGAGGGCGAGGACGACGAGCGCTACCAGACCGTGTATGCGCGGGAAAAAGGCGCAGTAGCGGCACCGACTGCCGGCCTGCACTTTACCGAAGAAATGCTGGCCGCCCTGCAAGCCAAAGGCGTGGAACTGGCCTATGTCACCCTGCATGTGGGCGCGGGCACTTTCCAGCCGGTGCGGGTGGAAAACATTGCCGACCACAAGATGCACAGCGAAATCTACGATGTGCCGCAACGCACTTACGATCTGATCCAGGCCGCCCATGCCCGTGGCAGCAAGGTGCTGGCTGTTGGCACCACCAGCATGCGCGCGCTGGAATCCGCCGCCCGTAGTGGTGAGCTGGTGGCTGGCCGTGGCGAAACCGACATCTTCATCACCCCCGGTTACCGCTTCCGCGTGGTGGACCGGCTGCTCACCAATTTCCACCTGCCCAAATCCACCCTGCTGATGCTGGTGTCGGCCTTTGCCGGTTATGCGGAAATGCGTGCGGCCTACGCCCATGCAGTGCAGCAGGAATACCGCTTCTTCAGCTATGGCGACGCCATGCTGCTGGAGCGCAAGGACGAACAGGGCTGAACCCCTTACCCCACAGATGAGGCAGACATGGCAGGATTGACTCCCGATAGCCCGCAAGTGCAGGAAATCACCTTGCATGCAGTGTCCCGCACGCTGGAAATCAGTTACGAGGATGGTGCCCGTTTCCAGCTGCCGGCCGAATATTTGCGCGTGTACTCGCCATCAGCCGAAGTGCGCGGACACGGCGCGGGGCAGGAAGTATTGCAAACCGGCAAGCGCCATGTCGGCATCACCGCGCTGGAGCCGGTTGGTCATTACGCGCTGAAGATCACCTTTGATGACGGCCACGACAGCGGCCTCTATAGCTGGTCTTACCTTTACGAGCTGGGCACGCAGCAGACCGCGTACTGGCAGGATTATTTGAATCGCCTCGCCGCCGCTGGCGCGAGCAGGGAGTGAATATGGATCAAGAAACGCATTTTGGCTTCAAGACGGTGGCCGAGAGTGAAAAGGCCGGCAAGGTAGCCGAGGTTTTCCACTCTGTCGCCAAGAAGTACGACGTGATGAACGACCTGATGTCCGGTGGCCTGCATCGCGTGTGGAAGCATTTCACCCTCACCACCTCCGGCGTGAAGCCCGGTGACAAGGTGCTGGACATCGCCGGTGGCACCGGCGACCTGGCGCGCGGCTGGAGCAAGCGCGTGGGCAAGAAGGGTGAAGTATGGCTGACCGACATCAACAGCTCCATGCTGACCGTGGGTCGTGACCGCCTGCTGGATGAAGGCCTGATTCTGCCGGTATCACTGGCCGACGCCGAAAAACTGCCGTTCCCGGACAATTATTTCGACGCCGTGTCGGTGGCCTTTGGCCTGCGCAACATGACGCACAAGGACGCAGCACTGAAAGAAATGTGCCGTGTGCTCAAGCCGGGTGGCAAGCTGATGGTGCTGGAATTTTCCAAAGTGTGGAAACCGCTGTCGCCCTTCTATGACTTCTATTCCTTCAAGGCGCTGCCGGTGATGGGCAAGATGGTGGCCGGCGATGCCGACAGCTACCAGTACCTGGCCGAATCCATCCGCATGCATCCGGATCAGGAAACCCTGAAGGCCATGATGCTGGAAGCCGGTTTCGGCAAGGTGGATTACCACAACATGACCGGCGGCGTGGTGGCGCTGCACAAGGGCTACAAACTGTAAGGACACGCGCCATGGACGGCATCACCAATCTGTGGGCCTTCATGGCGGCAGGCTTGTTGCTTAACCTGACGCCCGGCCCGGACACCTTCTACATTCTGGGCCGCAGTACGGCACAGGGCAGCAAGGTGGGGCTGTTGTCGGCGCTGGGCATAGGCCTTGGCAGTCTGGGCCACACCCTGCTGGCGGCTTTTGGCCTGTCGGCGCTGCTGGCGACATCTGCCATGGCCTTTCTGTCGGTGAAGCTGCTGGGAGCGGGCTATTTGCTCTACCTGGGCGTCAAGATGCTGCGCAAGCCCGGCAACAGCGTGGCTGGCGATGCTGGCGCGCTGGAAGCTGCGCGTCCGGGCAAGATTCTGCGTGAGGCCTTCTTCACCAATCTGTTCAACCCCAAGGTGGCGCTGTTTTTCCTCGCCTTTCTGCCGCAGTTCGTCAAGCCGGGTGCCACCGCGCTGTCTTTTGTCATTCTGGGGCTGACCTTTGTCGCCACCGGTTTTGCCTGGTGTGCGGCGCTGGCCTTGTTGTCGGCGCGGCTGGGTGACTGGCTGCGCCACAAGGGCGTGGCGCAGCGGCTGGACCAACTGTGTGGCGGCCTGTTCATCCTGCTGGGTATCAATCTCTTGTTTGCCCGCTTGAAGCACTGAGCCAGCATTCTTCCGGAGAAGACGCGATGCGCATTCAGATTGCAGTATTCAATCATCTGCTCAACCAGCAGCCCGCCGTGCGTGCCGAACTGGCAGCGCATGCCGGGCGGCGACTGGGCGTGGTGCTGGCACCGATGACGGTGCGCGGGGTAGTGACCGAAGAAGGCTGGCTGGCCGCCTGCGAGGGCGAGCCGGAAGCCACCATCCGCCTGAGTCATGCTGCGGCGCTGGCTGCTGCCAGCGGGCGCGACCCGGCGCTGAACGAGGTTACGCTGGAGGGCGATGCCGAACTGGCCGCCGCTGTGGGCCGCTTGCTGGCCCGCCTGCGCTGGGATGCCGGTGAGGATTTGTCCCGGCTGGTGGGCGATGTCGCCGCCAATCGCCTGCAGCGTGTGGCGCGTGCCTCGCTGGGCTTCAAGGGTGAGATTGCCTGGCGTTTGCTGGAAAACTGGGTAGAACATTTGCGGGAAGAAGCCCCCATGCTGGCCAGCCGTCAGGCAGTAGGCGGCTTTGTGGCCGCAGTGGATGGCCTGCGTGACGATGTGGCGCGCAGCGAAAAACGACTGGCGCGGCTGGAAGCGGCGCTGGCGCAAACCAAGGAATAAGGGCAAGCCCGTTCTCATTATGCGGATTTCGCGTTTTTTCAAGATTGTTTCCACGCTGTACCGGTATGGCCTGGATGATTTCTTCCAGGGCCATTCCCGGCTGGGCTTTGTCCACAGTTTGCTGAAACTGTGCCCGGTGCCGCGCGATATCAGTGCACCGCTGCCTGAGCGGGTCAGGCTGGCGCTGGAGAGCCTGGGGCCGATTTTCGTCAAGTTCGGCCAGGTGCTGTCCACCCGGCGCGACTTGTTGCCGCCGGACTATGCCGACGCGCTGGCCCATTTGCAGGACCGTGTCGCTCCGTTTGACGGCGCACTGGCACGGCAGGTGATCGAACAGAGCTTTGGCCAGCCAGTAGAGAATCTGTATGTGGATTTTGACATCACCCCGGTGGCCAGTGCCTCGGTGGCACAGGTACACAAGGCCTGGCTGAAACAGCCGGATGGCAGCCGTGGCCGCGAAGTGGCGGTAAAGGTATTGCGCCCCGGCATCCAGCCGGTGATCGAGCAGGACCTGGCCTTGATGGCCACGCTGGCAGGCTGGGTGGAGCGCTTTTTCATCGACGGCAAGCGGCTGAAGCCGCGCGAGGTGGTGGCCGAGTTCGACAAATACCTGCACGACGAGCTGGACATGATGCACGAGGCTGCCAATGCCTCGCAGCTGCGTCGCAACTTCACCGGTTCGGACATGCTGATCGTGCCGGAGGTGTTTTACGACTACAGCAACCGGCAGGTGCTGACGCTGGAATGGATGCACGGCACGCCGGTGGGGCAGATAGAGCGCCTGCGCGAGCAGGGCGTGGACCTGCGCAAGCTGTCGCGCTTCGGGGTGGAAATCTTCTTCACCCAGGTATTCCGTCACGGTTTTTTCCATGCCGACATGCATCCGGGCAATATCTTTGTGGCGGAAGATGGCCGCTATATCGCGCTGGATTTCGGGATTGTCGGCAGCCTCACCGACGAGGACAAGCATTATCTGGCGGTCAACTTCCTGGCCTTCTTCAACCGTGACTACCACCGCGTGGCCACCGCGCATATCGAATCGGGCTGGGTGCCGAAAGAAACACGCGCCGAAGAGCTGGAAGCAGCGGTGCGTACGGTGTGCGAACCCATCTTTGAAAAGCCGCTGTCGCAGATATCCTTTGGCCTGGTGCTGCTGCGCCTGTTTGAAACCAGCCGCCGCTTCAATGTGGAAATCCAGCCGCAGCTGGTATTGCTGCAGAAAACCCTGCTCAATATCGAGGGCCTCGGCCGTCAGCTGGACCCGGAGCTGGACTTGTGGGACACCGCCAAGCCCTTCCTCACCAAGTGGATGAACGAGCAGATCGGCTGGCGCGGCATGTTGCGCACGCTCAAGCAGGAGGCACCGCAATGGGCCACCACCCTGCCCACGCTGCCGCGCAAGCTGAACGAGGCCTTGTCGGCAGCCAAGAGCGATTTGCTGGTGGAGGGTTATATGCATTTGATGCGCGAACAGAAACGGCAGAACTTCCTGCTCAGCCTGATTGCCATCCTGCTGACCGCCTTGCTGGTCAAATCCTTGCTCTAGCCCTTGCGGGCCGGCAGTACAAAAAGCACGCTTCTGGCAGTCAGACGCGTGCTTTTTTCATTGCTGATCACAACTCAGCCGGCGATGGCGCTTTCCCTTGCTTGCAGAGCTGCCGGTACATGCAGCGGGGCGGCAGTGCGGGCGCGGATATCCGCCACGCTGACATCCGGTGCCAGCTCTTGCAGATGCAGGCCGTCTGCTTCCACCCGGATCACGCCCAGATCGGTGATGATCAGGCTGACCACCCCCACGCCGGTCAGGGGCAGGGTGCAGCGCTCCAGCAGCTTGGCTTCTTCGCTGCCGTCCTTTTTCTTGGCGGTATGCTCCATCAGCACCACCACCTTGCCGACGCCAGCCACCAGGTCCATCGCCCCGCCCATGCCCTTCACCATCTTGCCCGGTATCATCCAGTTGGCCAGGTCGCCATGCTGGCTGACCTGCATTGCGCCGAGGATGGCCAGATTGATCTTGCCGCCGCGGATCATGCCAAAGGAGTCGGCCGAGCTGAAAATGGCCGAGCCGGGCAGGGTGGTGATGGTTTGCTTGCCGGCGTTGATCAGGTCGGGGTCGACCTCGTCCTCGGCCGGAAACGGGCCAATGCCCAGCAGGCCGTTTTCCGATTGCAGCCACACTTCCATGCCGTCCGGCACATGGTTGGCCACCAGCGTGGGCAGGCCGATGCCCAGGTTCACATAAAAGCCATCCTGCAATTCCTGGGCTGCCCGTGCAGCCATTTGTTCGCGTGTCCAGGCCATGTTCATGCCTCCGTCAGGGCGGCGGCGCGTACGGTGCGCTGCTCGATGCGTTTTTCGGGATGGGCATTGAGCACCAGTCGCTGCACGAAAATGCCGGGGGTATGGATGGCGTCAGGGTCCAGCATGCCGTTTTCGACAATCTCTTCCACCTCGGCCACGGTGATGCGTCCGGCCATCGCCACATTCGGGTTGAAATTGCGCGCGGTGCGGCGGTAAACCAGGTTCCCGGCCCGGTCGGCCTTCCAGGCCTTGACCAGGGCAATGTCGGCAAACAGGGCTTGTTCCAGAATGTGCGGGTGGCCGTTGAATTCGCGCACCTCCTTGCCTTCGGCCACCAGCGTGCCGTAGCCGGTACGGGTGAAAAATGCCGGAATACCGCTGCCGCCGGCGCGCAGTTTTTCTGCCAGCGTGCCTTGCGGGGTGAATTCCAGTTCCAGTTCGCCGCTCAGGTACTGGCGTTCGAATTCCTTGTTTTCACCGACATAGGACGACACCATCTTGCGGATCTGCCGGGTTTGCAGCAGCAGGCCCAGGCCAAAGCCGTCCACCCCGGCATTATTGGAAATGGCGGTGAGATTGCGCACGCCGCTGTCGCGCAGTGCAGTGATCAGCGCTTCGGGAATGCCGCACAGGCCGAAGCCGCCCACGGCGATGGTCTGGCCGTCGGCCACAATGTCCGCCAGTGCGCTGGCGGCATCCGGGTAAAGCTTGTTCATCGTATTGTCCTTGCTTTGCTTATTGGGCAGTCCAGCCGCCATCCATGGCCCAGGCAGCACCACGCACCTCATCGCCAGCCGGGCTGCATAAGAACACCGCCAGTGCGCCCAGTTGCGCCGGGGTGACAAACTGGCCGGAGGGTTGTTTTTCGGCCAGCAAATCGTGCTGGGCCTGCTGCGGGCTGATGCCCTGTGCGCTGGCGCGGTCGGCAATCTGCTGTGCCACCAGCGGGGTGAGCACCCAGCCCGGACAAATGGCATTGCAGGTGACCGGGCTGTGGGCAGTTTCCAGTGCCACGGTCTTGGTGAGGCCCAGCACGCCATGCTTGGCTGCGACATAGGCGGACTTGCCGCTGGAAGCCACCAGCCCGTGGGTGGAGGCGATATTGATGATGCGGCCCCAGCCGCGCTGGCGCATCAGCGGCAGCAGCAGGCGGCTGGTGTGGAATACCGCGCTCAGGTTGATGGCCAGCACCTTGTCCCACTGGGCGGGCGGAAAGGCTTCGATGGGGGCTACATGCTGGATGCCTGCATTGTTCACCAGCACGTCCACGCCGCCGGTTTCGTGCGCGGCAAAGGCGCACAGCGCGTCAATCTGGGCCGGGTCGGACAAATCGGCCGGATGATGCCAGGCCTGCACGCCATGGCTGCGGATCAAAGCCAGAGCAGCTTCGATGTCGCCAAACCCGTTGAGCACGATATCGGCCCCCGCTTCGGCCAGTGCCAGGGCAATGCCCAGACCGATGCCGCTGGTGGAGCCGGTAACCAGCGCAGTTTTGCCTGCCAGTGTTGTCATGTTGATGGTCCTGTCTGGCCCTGCGCAGCGCAGGGCCGGTGGATGGGATTGCCGGATGGAGTCAGACCAGCCCGGTGAGATAGAAAACGGTAATCACAAAGAACACTGCCAGTGTCTTGATCAGGGTGACGGCAAAGATGTCGCGGTAAGCCTCGCGGTGGGTGAGGCCGGTGACCGCCAGCAGGGTGATCACCGCGCCGTTATGCGGCAGCGTGTCCATGCCGCCACTGGCCATGGCCACCACGCGGTGCAGCACTTCCAGCGGAATACCCGCCGCCTGGCAGGCGCTGATGAACTGTTCGCCCATCGCCGCCAGCGCAATGCTCATGCCGCCGGAAGCCGAGCCGGTCACACCGGCCAGCGTGCTGACCGTGACCGCAGCATTCACCAGCGGGTTGGGAATGCTCTGCAAGGCATGGCCAATCACCATGAAGCCGGGCAGGGCGGCAATCACCGCACCAAAGCCGTATTCCGAGGCGGTGTTCATTGCGGCCAGCATGGCTCCGGCAATCGCGCTCTTGCTGCCTTCGGCAAAGCGTTCCTTGATGGCGGGCCAGGCAGTCAGTGCGACAAAGGCAATGCCCAGCAGCAAGGCGGCTTCCACCGACCAGATGGCGGTGACGGTGGAAATCTGGGTGGTGACCGGCTTGGCCATGCCGGCCAGATGCAGTTCGTGACTGCTGCCGTACCAGGCGGGAATCCAGCGGGTAAAGGCAAAGTTGCTGATGCCGATCAGCAGCAGCGGGGCAATGGCCAGCCAGGGCGAGGGCAGGCTGCTGGTGTCGATGTGCTCCGGTTCATTGCGCAAATCGGTGCCATAGCCTTCGCCCTTGGCCATCAGGCTGCGGCGGCGCCATTCCAGATAAGCCAGCCCCACCAGGGTGATGAACACCGCACCGCAGATACCCAGTGCCGGGGCCGCCCAGGCGGTGGTCTTGAAAAAGGTGGTGGGGATGATGTTCTGGATTTGCGGCGTGCCAGGCAGGGCGTCCATGGTGAAGGAAAACGCGCCCAGTGCCACGGTGCCGGGAATCAGCCGCTTGGGGATATTGCTCTGGCGGAACAGTTCGGCGGCAAAGGGGTAGACAGCAAACACCACCACGAACAGCGATACCCCGCCATAGGTCAGCAGTGCACATACCGCCACGATTACCGCGATGGCGCGCTTTTCACCGATAAAGCGGATGACGGCGGCAACGATGGATTTGGAAAAGCCGGACATCTCCACCAGCTTGCCGAATACCGAACCCAGCAAGAACACCGGGAAGTACAGCTTGATGAAGCCCACCATCTTGTCCATGAACAGTCCGCTGAATGCGGGTGCCACGGCGGAGGGGTCGGTCAGCAGCACTGCGCCCAGGGCGGCCAGTGGTGCCATCAGGATGACGCTGTAGCCGCGATAGGCGGCCAGCATCAGGAAGAACAGGGCCAGCAAGACCACGATAAAGCTCATGGTGTTTCTCCTCAATCATTGTTGTATGGCCTGTGCAAGACCGGACGATCATGGGTATGCCCCATGTCGGTGCGTTGATATTGCAGGAAGCGTGCCAGATTTGCTGTTTGTTTTAAATCAATGACTTGCCGGGATTTCAGGACCGGAGACTGGCTTGCTGTCTCGATCTGGAGACGAGCTGGACGGTACTGCACGGCGGTAAAGCCTTGTGGCAGCAGGAAAAGCGGGGGAGTCTCGATTTGTAGACGCCGTCTCTGTTTGGAGACGGCTAGCGGGAATGGTCGGGTTGTGTTTCAGAAATCACTTGGGTTGATGCCCAGGGCAGCCAGCTTTTTGTACAAGGTGGCGCGCCCCATGCCCAATTGCCGCGCGGCGCTGGGCACGTGGCCCTGACAGGCTTGCAAGGCCTGGCGTAGCAACTGGGACTCATAGTGGGCCATTTGCTGCTGGTAGCTGGCACCGACCGGGGCAGCAGCAGTGCTCGGCTTTCCCAGCAGGGCGTTGATGTCTTCTTCGTCCAGCAGGCTGCTGCGCCCCAGCATGCTGGCACGTTCCAGGATATTGCGCAGTTCGCGCACATTGCCGGGCCAGTGATAGGCGGCCAGCCTTTGCAGGGCGGCATGGCTGATCTGCTGGCGCGCCACATGGCCGTGCCGCGCCAGCTGGGCGAGCAGCGACTCGGCCAGTTCCGGCAGGTCTTGCAAATGGGCGCGCAAGGGCGGCAGCTGGATGGTGAGTACGTTCAGCCGATAGTAAAGATCGGCACGGAAGCTGCCGGCAGCCACTTTTTCTTCCAGCCGGGCCGAGGTGGCGGCAATGATGCGGATGTCCGCCCGCAGCACGCGGTTGGCACCCAGCTGTTCGAACTCCTTGTCCTGCAGCACGCGTAGCAGCTTGGCTTGCAGGCTGGCTGGCATGTCGCCTATTTCATCCAGAAACAATGTTCCGCCATCGGCCAGTTGCAGCTTGCCGATGCGGCCTTTCTTGTCCGCGCCGGTATAGGCATTAGGGCTGGCACCAAACAGCTCGGCCTCCAGCAGGGTGTCGGGAATGGCCGCCATATTCAGGCTGACCAAGGGCTTGCCGGCGCGGGGCGAGGCAGCATGAATGGCATGCGTCAGCACTTCTTTGCCGGTGCCGGTTTCGCCCAGCAGCAATACCGCACCTTCCAGCGGCGCGGCCAGCATGGCCTGACGCCGGACTTCGATGATCTGGCTGCTGCGGCCGACAAAATCGTCAAAACTGTATTTGGCACGCCGCGCCTGCGCCAATGATTCGCGCGTGGCCGCCAGCTCCTCGCCCAGCCGGGCAAACTTGGCTACCAGCGGTGCCAGTGATTGAATCTGGTCGAACAGGGCAAAGCCCACCGCTCCGATGATCTTGCCCTGGCCATCCTTCAGCGGCAGCCGCATCACCACCAGCTGGTCCTTGCCCGTGGGCATGATGTCCAGCAGCATCGGCACGCCGGTTCTCAGCACTTCGCGCATCTGGCTGTTGGGGATGACGTTTTCCACCGGCTGGCCCAGCGCAGAGGCCGGGTCGGCAAAGCCAAAGCGCTCGGCATAACGGGCATTGATCCAGATGATGCGGGCCTGATCGTCCACAATCACCGTGCCCTGGTAGCTGTCGTCCATGTGCTGGAACAGCGACTGCATTGCCCATTGGCGTACATGATCGTAGTCGGCCAGTGTGGTGGGAGTGTGGGACACGGGTCATCCTTGGGCGAGTACAAGGCAGCCAGATTACCATGCCTGCATTTTGTGCTGGCGCGGTGCCAACATGCCTTGCAATGATATATAAAAATATATAATATTAATTTGTAACTTATTGGGAGAGCAAAATGAGCCACGATTACACCGCACTGGCACAAGACTTGGGCAGCAAGCTGGCTGAATTCCGTCGCGAAATTCCTGACACCATGAAAGGCTTCGGCCAGATGAGCCGCGCCGCCCATACCGAGGGTGCGTTATCCAACAAGACCAAGGAGCTGATTGCGCTGGCCATCGGCATTGCCAGTCGTTGTCAGGGCTGTCTGGCCTTCCACAGCAAGGCGCTGGTGGAGCTGGGCTGTACCCGGGCGGAATTCATGGAAATGCTGCAAGTGGCGGTATACATGGGCGGTGGCCCGTCCTTGATGACGGCTGCCGAAGCCTTGCAGGCGTTTGAAGAGTTTGGCGGCGAGAAAGCTGCGGCTGTCTGAATCAAGCTGCTGGCCGGATACAAGCAAAAGCCCCGCATGACAGCAATGCGGGGCTTCGTTTATGGCAGGACCGGTTCAGATGGCCAGAATGGCGGCAATCACCCGGCGGTCTTCCGCCATCAGGATATTGAAGGTGCGGCAGGCGGCCTGGGTGTCCATCACATCCACGCCGATACCGGCATTGGTCAGGGCTGCCATCAGTTTGGGGTGGAAAAAGCGCAGGCTGGCACCGGAGCCGAACAGCACCACCTCCGGCTGCATCTCCAGCAGCATGCTGAAATGCTGTTCCGTCAGGCTGGCAAAATCGGCCACGCCCCAGGGCTGCACGCTGTCCGGGGTGACAATCAGGTTGCCGTCATGGCGTTCGGCATTGATCAGCACATGGCCTTCGCCGTAGCCGGTAAACAGGTTTTTGCCCAGTCCCAGGGCCTGATGCATTTTCATGGAGTGGATTTCCCGCAAGGAATAAATATCAGCACGCAGCGCTGTTGCAGCCATGCCGGTATGGCGCGCACGTCGTCATGCAGTGCAACACGGATTGGGATAGGATTATACCCTGACCAGCCGCCAAGGCACGCTTTGCCCGTGGCCGGGACAGACAAGGGACTCCAATGAAAGACAACAAGCCGCGCCGCCGCCAGCACACCGCCGTAGCCGGGGCGCGGTCCGTGACGGAAAAACAGGCCACCATGCAGCCAGTACACAAATCGCAGAAGCTCGCCAATGTCTGCTACGACATCCGTGGCCCGGTGCTTGAGCATGCCAAGAAGATGGAAGACGAAGGCCATCGCATCATCAAGCTGAATATCGGCAACCCGGCGCCGTTCGGTTTCTTTGCGCCGGATGAAATCATCGAAGACGTCATCGTCAACCTGCCATCCGCTTCCGGATATTCCGATTCCAAAGGCCTGTTTGCCGCGCGCAAGGCCATCATGCATTACGCGCAGGAAAAACACCTGCCCAATGTCAGCATGGACGACATCATCATCGGCAACGGCGTGTCCGAGCTGATCGTGATGGCCATGCAGGCCTTGCTGGACAATGGCGATGAAGTGCTGGTGCCCGCGCCGGACTATCCGCTGTGGACGGCGGCAGTCAGCCTGGCCGGTGGCAAGGCGCTGCATTATGTCTGTGATGAAGAACAGGGCTGGTTCCCCAGCATCGACGACATCCGCGCCAAGATCACCCCCAATACCCGTGCCATCGTGGTGATCAACCCCAACAACCCCACCGGTGCGGTTTATCCGCCAGCACTGTTGCAGCAGATTGTCGACTTGGCGCGCCAGCACCAGTTGATCATCTATGCTGATGAAATCTACGACAAGGTGCTGTACGACGAGGTCAAGCACACCTCCATTGCCTCGCTGGCACCGGACCTGCTGGTCGTCACCTTCAACGGCCTGTCCAAGAACTATCGCGCCTGTGGCTACCGCGCGGGGTGGATGATTCTGTGTGGCGAGAAAAAACACGCACGCGACTATATCGAAGGCCTGAACATGCTGGCCTCCATGCGCCTGTGTGCCAACGTGCCGGCACAGTTTGCCATCCAGACCGCCCTGGGCGGTTACCAGAGCATCGACGACCTGGTGGCTCCAAGCGGACGCCTGGCTCGCCAGCGCGACCTGGCGCACAAGCTGCTCACCGATATTCCGGGTGTGACTTGTGTCAAGCCGCAAGGGGCCTTGTACCTGTTCCCGCGCCTGGACCCGAAAATCTACCCAATCAGCGACGACCAGCAGTTCATCCTGGAACTCTTGCAGGAAGAAAAAGTGTTGCTGGTGCAGGGCAGCGGGTTTAACTGGATTGCGCCGGATCACTTCCGCGTGGTATTCCTTCCTAACTCGGATGACCTGATCGAAGCGATAGGCCGCATCGCCCGCTTCCTGGCACGTTACCGCCAGCGTCACGGCACGGCCTGATGCTGTATCCAGCCGACGGATGTCACAATCCTTCGGCTGAATCATCTGCCTGAAGACCTCCTGGCAAGCCGGCCACCGCCGTTTTGCCAAGAGGCCGTCGGCCCGGGACAAAACACTAGAGACAGACATGGAGAATGTTATGAAGCCGATCAATATTGGCCTGATGGGAGTGGGGACAGTCGGTGGCGGTACCGCCACCGTACTCAAGCGTAACGCCGAGGAAATCAGCCGCCGCGCCGGTCGCCCCATCCGCGTATGCATGGCCGCCAACCGTGATGTGGCCCGCGCCCGCGAGGTGCTGGGCGAAGGCGTGCCGGTGGTGGATGACGCCATGCTGGTGGTCAACAATCCGGAAGTCGACATTGTGGTCGAACTGATTGGTGGTGACACCATCGCCAAGGAGCTGGTGCTCAAGGCCATCGAAAACGGCAAGCACGTGGTGACTGCTAACAAGAAGCTGCTGGCCGTGCATGGCAATGAAATCTTTGCCCGCGCCCAGGAAAAGGGCGTGATGGTGGCCTTCGAAGCTGCAGTTGCCGGTGGCATTCCCATCATCAAGGCGCTGCGTGAAGGCCTGTCGGCCAACCGCATCGAATGGATTGCCGGCATCATCAACGGCACTTCCAACTTCATCCTGACCGAAATGCGCGACAAGGGTGCCAGCTTCGCCGACGTACTGGCCGAAGCCCAGCGCCTGGGCTATGCCGAAGCCGACCCTACCTTCGACATCGAAGGCCACGATGCCGGTCACAAGCTCACCATCATGGCTGCGTTGGCTTTTGGTATTCCGATGCAGTTTGACAGCTGCTATCTGGAAGGCATCAGCAAGCTGGATGGTCGTGACATCAAGTACGCTGAAGAATTGGGCTACCGCGTCAAGCTGCTGGGCTTTACCCGCCGTACTGACGCCGGCGTGGAACTGCGCGTGCATCCGACCCTGATTCCGGAAAGCCAGCTGATCGCCAACGTCAATGGCGTGATGAACGCGGTACTGGCCAAGGGCGACGCCATCGGCCAGACCCTGCACTATGGTGCTGGCGCCGGCGCACTGCCGACTGCTTCTGCCGTGGTGGCTGATATTGTCGATGTGACCCGCCTGCTGACTGCCGATCCGGAACATCGCGTGCCGCATCTGGCTTTCCAGCCGGACCAGCTGAAAAACCTGCCCATCTTGCCGATTGATGATGTTTACAGCTCCTACTACCTGCGCATCGGTGCTGCCGACCGCGCTGGTGTGCTGGCCAATATCACCGGCCTGCTGGCAGAAAACGGCATTTCCATCGAAGCGCTGATCCAGAAGGGTTCGGCCAGCGAGGGCAATGCCGAAGTGGTGATCCTCACCCATCGTGTGCAGGAACGCGCCATCAATGCAGCCATCGCCGCCATCGAAGCGCTGGAAAGCGTATCGGGCAAGGTGGTGCGCCTGCGCATGGAAGAACTCAACGACTAAAGCAGTTGCCATCCCCGCGTCTGGGCGCGGGGTGGTGACAGGATGGCTGCAAATGGCAAGGTACTGGATGAATGGAGTGGGCATGGCCTGTGCGCTGACTGCATCGGCCCTGCACGCAACACCACTGACACCGGGTCAGCATAATCTGCTGCAGGGTTTCCTGATGCGCAGCTGTATCAAGCGCACGCCGGCATCGGATGGTGTCAGCGAACGCTCGGATGTCCAGATCCAGAAATACTGCCAGTGTGCCAGCGAGCATCTGGCCAATACCTTCAGCTCGGAAGAAGTCATGGGCGTGCTGACCGGGCAAATCCGCAAGGACGACCCGCGCGGCAAAAAGCGCCTGGCTGAAGCCTCTGCTGCTTGCAGTCATCATCTGGAGGCCAGTGCCGCCGATTGACGCTCACTAGTCCGCGGCCATCCTTCTTGCAACGTCTTCTGCATTCGTACAGGTTGAATCACATCACATGAAGTACATCAGCACACGTGGCGGCATGCAGCCGCAAAGTTTCAGCGACATCCTGCTCATGGGTCTGGCTCCCGATGGTGGCTTGGCGCTGCCGGAAAGCTACCCGCAGATCAGCCGCAGCCAGCTGGATGCCTGGCGCGGTCTGTCCTATGCCGAACTGGCTTTTGAAATCATCCGCCTGTTCGCCACCGATATTCCCGAGGCCGACCTCAAGGACATCGTCAGCCGCACTTACACCGCAGCCGTGTTTGGCAGCGAAGCCATCACCCCGGTCAAGCGCCTGTCCGATGGCCTGGTGATTCTGGAGCTGTCCAATGGCCCGACGCTGGCCTTCAAGGACATGGCCATGCAGTTGCTGGGTAATCTGTTCGAATACGTGCTGGGCAAAAAAGGCCAGTCGCTGAATATTCTGGGCGCCACCTCCGGGGACACCGGCAGCGCGGCCGAATATGCGATGCGCGGCAAGCAGGGTATCAGCGTGTTCATGCTCAGCCCGGATGGCCTGATGAGTCCCTTCCAGCGCGCGCAGATGTTCAGCCTGCAGGATGCCAACATCCACAACATCGCCATCAAGGGCATGTTCGATGACTGTCAGGACATCGTGAAAGCCGTGCAGAACGACCACGCTTTCAAGGCCAAGTACCAGATCGGCACCGTCAACTCCATCAACTGGGCACGCGTGGTGGCGCAGGTGGTGTACTACTTCAAGGGTTACTTCAACGCCACCAGCAGCAATGACGAACAAGTCAGCTTCTGCGTGCCGTCGGGTAACTTCGGCAATGTCTGCGCCGGTCATATCGCGCGCCAGATGGGCCTGCCGGTGCAGCGCCTGATCGTGGCCACCAATGAAAACGACGTACTGGACGAATTCTTCCGCACCGGTGCTTACCGTCCGCGCGGCACAGCCAATACCTATGTCACCTCCAGTCCGTCCATGGATATTTCCAAGGCCTCCAACTTCGAGCGTTTCGTGTTCGATCTGGTTGGTCGCGACGGTGCTGCCGTGAAGGCATTGTGGGCAGATGTGGATGCCGGCAAGGGCTTTGATCTGTCGGCCAGACTGGGCGATGCTGCCCAAAAGTTTGGTTTTGTATCCGGCAAGAGCAGCCATGCCGATCGTCTGGCCACCATCCGTGCCGTGGACGCGACCGATGGCGTGGTGGTGGATACCCATACCGCCGATGGCATCAAGGTGGCACGCGAGCTGCGTCTGCCTGGTGAAACCATTGTTTGCCTGGAAACCGCGCTGCCGGCCAAGTTTGCCGACACCATCCGCGAAGCGCTGGACCGTGATCCGCCACGTCCCGCCGGCTTTGATGGCCTGGAAGACCTGCCGCAAAAAGTGGTGGTGTTCGATGCCGATGCCGCCAAGGTCAAGGCATTTGTCGAACAGACACTGGCGCAGTAAGTGCTGGTGTTGTTGAAAAACAGGCCCGTGTGGCCTGTTTTTTTATCTGTCGGCGCAACTGTCGGCGTATTTCGCACTCAGAAAGCTGTGCTTGCAAGGCCGTCCCGCCTGGCAGTCACCGCATGGGCCGGTAGCGATACGCAGGCAGGATCGTAGCGGATACAATGGCAGGATGAAATTCTCCCCACTGATGTTGGCCTGGCTGCTGCCCGGCCTTGTGCAGGCAGCCGCCAGCCAGGATATGGCCGCGCTGGAAAAACTGGCCGACCGTTTCATGCAGCAGGAAATGGCCTCGCGTCAGGCCAGCTACAAGCTGGGCAAACTGGACCGGCGACTGGTATTGCCTGCCTGTGCATCGCCACGGGTGGACTGGTCTAACGCTGCCCAGACCACGGGCAACACGGCTTTGGTGATTGTCTGTCCGGACAGCGGATGGAGCATACGTCTGCCAGTCAGCATCAACGAAAAGCAATTGGGTGTGGTACTTACCCGCTCGGTGAGCGCCGGTGAAGTGTTGCAGGAAGGGGATGTCAAACTGGTGGAGGTTGCCAACCCGGCCATGGCGCGCAATGTGCTGACCAGTCCGGCTCTGGCAATTGGCCAGACCATGCGCAGCGGTGCACCTGCCGGCAGTTGGCTGCGCAGCTTCATGGTTCATGCCCCTTATGCCATTCGTGCCGGCCAGCCGGTCAAGGTGGTGGCGGGGGGAGACGGCTTTAGCGTGTTGTCAGAAGGCATTGCCAATAACAATGCGGCGGTTGGTGATGCGGTGTCGGTGCGGCTGTCCAGCGGGCGTGTGGTGCGCGGCATGGTGCAGCCGGATGGCAGCGTCAGTCTGAGTTACTGATAAATATTTCAAGAGTTTGCTTTTTCAGCCGATAATAGAGAAACCCCTAGCTAGTTTGGAAGGCCACGCCATGAAAATCGACAACTCGGGAAATGCCGTTGGCGCTTATGCCAGTCAGAGCAAGCTGGCCCGGCGCGATACCAGCGCTCCGGCTGCCGGATCCGGGTCCACCCCGACCGATAGCGTGAAGATCAATCCGCTGGCCAGCAGCATCAGTGCGCTGTCTGCCCAGGCAGATACCACGCCTGCCTTTGATGCGGCCAAGGTTGATGCCATCAAGAACGCTATCGCAGCGGGCACCTTTTCGGTGAATCCGGACAAGATCGCCGACAGCCTGATCGCCTCCACCCAAGAACTGCTGAACCAGTAAGTACTGCAGATGGGTGTGGCAGCAATGACGCAAGAACAAGGTTTTGCCCAACTGTGCCGTGCTGAAGCCGAGCAGGTGACACGCTTGATCGACCTGCTGCAACAAGAGCAGCAGGTGATGATTGCAGGCCAGGTGCACCGCCTGGAAGACCTGGCGGACAGCAAGAGCAAAGTGCTGGATGAACTGGCCATGCATTCGCAATCCCGCGCCCGGCTGATGAAGACACTTGGCCTGTCCGACAGCGACACCGTATACATCTGGCTGGCCGACAAGCCCGAAGAACGCCAGGCCTGGCTGGCACTGGAAGATCTCATCCACCGTGCCCAGGGCATCAACCAGCTCAATGGTACTTTCATCGAGCAGCAGCTGGGCCAGGTAGAAGCTTCGCTGGCCGTGCTGCGTCAGGCGGCTGCTTCCACGCTCAGTTATGACCGTGGCGGACAGCAGCCGCAACCTGCCGGCGGACGCCGCTTTCTCGGCTCTGCCTGAGTATTCCATGTGGCTGGCCACATGCGATGTGGTGGGCGTACCTGTCCCTTTGTGGTATCTTCGCCACTGGGCCTGAGCAAACCACCATTCAAATTCTGATGACCCTGATTTCCCTGATCATTGCGCTGGCACTTGAGCAGCTGCGCCCTCTGGGCAACCGCAACCGCGTTTGGCACGTTTTTACTCGTTATGCCAATCATCTGGAACGCAATCTGAATGCCGGTGCCAACCGTCATGGTGTTTTTGCGTGGATGCTGGCCATCCTGCCTCCGGTGTTGTTGAGCCTTGGGGTGTACTACGCCTTGTACGCGGCCAACCCGCTGCTGGCCATTCTGTGGAATGTGCTGGTGCTCTACCTCACCATGGGTTTCCGTCATTTCTCCAGCGCCTTTTCCGAGATTTCGCTGGCCTTGACCGAAGGACGTGATCTGGACGCCCGCATGGCGCTGACACGCTGGACCGGGCATCCCTCTGCCGAGTTGTCTGTGGGGGAAATTTCCCGTCTGGCAATCGAGCAGGGTGTGGTGGACAGTTACCGGCATGTTTTTGGCACCATGTTCTGGTTTGTCCTGCTGCCGGGCCCTTCCGGTGCCTTGCTGTACCGGCTGTGCAGCATGTTGGGCCAGAAATGGGGTAGCCGTCAGGGTGATGAAGACCGTTTTGGTCGTTTTGCCGGCAGTGCCGCTGCCTGGCTTGACTGGTTGCCGGTGCGTCTGACCGCTGCCAGCTTTGCCGTCATGGGCGATTTTGAAGATGCAGTCTACTGTTGGCGTTCCCAGGCCCGGACCTGGGGCAACTACGCCAATGGCATTCTGCTGGCCTCCGCTGCCGGTGCGCTTGGTGTCAAGCTGGGTGATCCGCTCAGACAGGATTACACCATCAAGTTCCGGCCGGAACTGGGCCTGGGTGACGAAGCCGATCCGGGCTTCCTGAAAAGTGCAGTCGGCCTGGTCTGGCGTTCAGCCTTGCTATGGCTGTTTGTCATCCTGTTGCTCAGCGTTGCCAACCACATGGCCTGATGCCTGCCTGCCGCCGCCCCTGATGGGCGGCGTTGCCATTTGGGCCAGGCCATGTTCATGAACAAGGGGATGCGTCGCATGCTGCGATGTCATCGCCCAACCGAATTGCAGGAGCACACACATGCTGTTTTCCGAACTCGGGCTGTCGCCCGAGATTCTTCGTGCCATTGAAGAACAGGGCTATTCCGAGCCCACACCGATCCAGGCCAAGGCCATTCCGCTGGTGCTGTCCGGTCGTGACTTGCTGGCTGCCGCTCAAACCGGTACCGGCAAGACTGCCGCCTTCATGCTGCCCATCCTGGAGCGGCTGAAAAAGTTTGCCAATACCAGTGTTTCCCCTGCCATGCACCCGGTGCGGGCGCTGGTGCTGTCGCCCACGCGCGAGCTGGCCGACCAGATTGGCGTGAATGTAAAAACCTATACCAAGTATTTGCCTTTGCGTGCCACCACCGTGTTTGGCGGCATGAACATGGACCCGCAGACTGCCGAGCTGCGTCGTGGCATGGAAGTGGTGATTGCCACCCCTGGACGTTTGCTGGACCACATCCAGCAAAAAAGCATCCAGCTGAACAAGGTGGAAGTGCTGGTACTGGACGAAGCCGACCGCATGCTGGACATGGGCTTCATCCAGGATATCCGCAAGATCATGAGCATGCTGCCCAAAGAGCGGCAAACCCTGTTGTTTTCGGCCACCTTTGCGCCGGAAATCAAACGGCTGGCTGCGGATTTCATGAAAGACCCGCAAACAGTGGAAGTGGCCCGCCAGAACGCGACCAACGAGCAAGTCGAGCAACTGGTGTATTCCGTCGATGCCGGTCGCAAGCGTTATCTGCTGAGTCATCTGATCAAGAGCCGTGACATGAGCCAGGTCATCGTGTTCTGCAAGACCAAGCTCAGCGCCGACCAGCTGGCGCGTGACCTCAAGCGCGACGGCCTGGTGGCCGAAGCCATTCATGGCGACAAGGCACAGGCCTCGCGTCTGGAAATTTTGTCGGCATTCAAGGAAGGCAGCCTGCGTGTGCTGGTGGCTACCGACGTGGCGGCACGTGGCCTGGATATCAGCGAACTGCCCTTTGTGGTGAATTACGAGCTGCCCAACTCACCGGAAGACTATGTACACCGCATTGGCCGTACCGGTCGTGCTGGTGCCAGCGGTGTGGCCATTTCCTTGATGAGCCCGGCGGAAACCCGCCAGCATGAAGCCATTGAGAAACTGACCCGTCAAACACTGACGCCACAGACTGTGGCTGGTTTCGAGCCTGGTGCAGCCGCACCGCGTGAGGAATCTGCGCCGCGCCGCGAACGCGAGCGTGATGCTGGTCGTGAACAGAGTCGTTCGGGCACCCGTACTCCGGCGCGTGAAAGCCAGCGCGACCCCATGTCGGTACCGGCATCGGCCCTGATGGCCGGCAAGTCCGGCGAAGGCCTGAAAACCATCAAGCCTGCCGGTAGCAGCCGCCGCAGCCGCAAGGCGCAGCGCGAAGTGCCGGCCCTGTTGCTGCCGCCGCGCTACAAGGTGGAAGTCAGCCGCTGATCGCCTGACTGCAGTGACACCACAAAACCGCCTGTCTTGCGACCGGCGGTTTTTTCATGGCCAGGCAGATATGAAAAAAGGCCCCGCAGGGCCCAAGGAAGCAAATGCTCCATACGTAGAAATCAGACAAATATCACCAGGGCCGCCATAGCACCATGAGCACCCATCACCAGGCTTTGCTCGATATCCGCGGTACGCGAAGAGCCGGAAATGAAGGCACCAAAGCCATGCTCTGCCAGCTGGATGCAGGCATAGGCGTCGCGCATGGTGTCCACCATGGCCTCACTCGGTACCACCAGGACCAGCTTCTGGGTGAGGAAGTAAATCGAGCGGAAACGGTTGTCCGGATGGCTGACCCACACTGTGGCATTCTCCGCCACGGCCAGCTGGCCGGGCACGATGGCGACGTCGACATCATGCCAGGCGTGCGGATCATCCACTTCTTCGTGCTGCGCCACGGTCAGGTCGACGGTGCGACCGGCATCCGGCCAGCGTGCGGCCACGACATCGGCCACGCTCTGGCCATCCTGCAACTGGACTGCGTCGCCACCGAGATTGCGGATCAGCGTGGCAAACGCCTCGAACTGGTTGTCGTAACGGATGAACGGTACGGCGTGAATATCCGGCAGGGCTGATGCTTGCGGCCGGTTCTGGCGAATGCGGGCCAGGATGTTGTCACGGGCGCTCATTGTTGGCCCTCCTTGTCCTTCTTGTCCTGACTGCGCTGTTGGTACAGCTCCTTGAAACTTTGGCTCGGCATGGGTGGCACATCGCGTCCGGCACGGCTCCAGGCGCTGTGGCGGGTAAGGCTTTCCGGAATGATGGGCACTACCTTGCGCATCACCTTGCCGCCCAGGTCGAACAGTGCCGGGTGTTGGGTGAGGAAGCGCATGGCCAGCAAGCCCATTTTCTTGCCGGCGGGCAGCAGGTTCTGGTCAAACGCCTTCTTGCGGTGCAGTACCAGTTGTTCGTGCAGGTTGATCTTGACCGGGCAGACATTGGAGCAGGAGCCGCAGGTACTGCAGGCAAAGGCCATGCTGCCGTGCTTTTTCATGTCGCGGCTGGGGCCCAGGGTAGAGCCGATGGGACCGGGAATGATGTAGCTGTAGCTGAAGCCGCTGCTGCGCCGGTAGACCGGGCAGGTATTCATGCAGGCACCGCAACGGATGCAGCGCAGGCTCTGGTAGAAGTCTTCATTGCCCAGAATCTCGCTGCGGCCGTTATCCACGATGACAATGTGCATCTCGCCACCGGGGCGCGCCTGGTGAAAATGCGAAGTATAGGTCGTCACCGGGGAACCGATGGCCGAGCGGGCCAGCAGGCGGGTGAACACGCCCAGGTGTTCCAGCTTGGGAATGATTTTTTCCAGCCCCATGCTAGCAATGTGAATGGGCGGCAGGCTGGTGCCCAGGTCGGCATTGCCTTCATTGGTGCACACCACCACGCCGCCGGTTTCGGCAATGGCAAAGTTCACCCCGGTCAGGCCGGCATCCGCAGTCAGGAAGTGCTCGCGCAGATTGGCCCGTGCCGCGTGGGTGAGATAGGTGGGGTCGTTATTACCGGCCTCGGTGCCCAGTTCTTTGTGGAACAGCTCGGAAATCTGCTCTTTCTTCAGGTGGATGGCCGGCATCACGATGTGGCTGGGCGCTTCGTGGCGCAATTGCACGATGCGCTCGCCCAAGTCGGTATCCACCACTTCGATGCCGCGCTGTTCCAGATAGGGGTTCAGTCCGCACTCTTCGGTCAGCATGGACTTGGACTTGACCAGCTTCTTCACCTGTTTTGCTGCCAGAATGCCGTGCACGATGCGGTTGTGCTCGTCGGCATCAGCTGCCCAGTGCACGGTGACACCGTTTTTCTGCGCATTGGCTTCAAACTGGGCCAGGTAATCGTCCAGCTGCGACAGGGTATGCGCCTTGATTTCGCGTGCCAGCCGGCGCAGTTCTTCCCATTCCGGCAGTTGTTTGGCCTGGGCATCGCGCTTTTGCCTGACCCACCAGATGGCGCTGTCGTGCCATTTGGCCTGGGCGCGGTCCTTCAGGAATTCAGCCGCTGCCTGCGGGTGTTTAACGCTATCGTCTTTCATGCGCCTGCTCCCCGGCCGGTGAGGATTTCCACAATGTGCAGCGGGCGGATGGTTTTGCCCTGATGACGGATGATACCGCCCATGTGCATCAGGCAGGAGGGGTCGGCGCCGACGATGTATTCCGCGCCGGTGGCTTCGTGCTGGGCAATGCGGTCTTCGCCCATGGCGGTGGACAGTTCCGGTTCATCGACACAGAAGGTGCCGCCAAAACCGCAGCATTCGTCACGGCGTTCTGGCAGTAGGACTTCCACGCCGTCCACCAGCTTGAGGATGGACTCCAGGCGCGAGTGATAGGGCATCATCAGTTCGGACGGACTGGCGTGATGCAATTCGCGCAGGCCGTGGCAGCTCTGGTGGATGGAAACCTTGTGCGGGAAATACACCGGCTTGGGCAGCTTTTCCAGCTTCAGTACATCCTGCAGGAATTCGATGACTTCGTAGACCTTGGGCTTGAGTTGCTGGTAGGCACTATCTTCCGCGATGTACCAGTCGTAATGATGGGTCACGTGGGACACGCAACTGCCAGAAGGGGCAACCACATAGTCGTAACGCTGGAAGACATTGGTGAAGCGGCGTGCGGCATCGCAAGCGCCTTTGCTGTCACCGTTATTGGCCAATGGCTGGCCGCAACAGGACTGTTCCATCGGAAATTCGACTTCGCAGCCCAGGCTTTCCAGTAGCTCCAGGGTTGCCATGGCGACATGGGGGAACAGTTCGTTGATGAAACAGGGAATGAACAGGCCGATTTTCATGGGGCAGGGCCTCCGACAGGCAGGAGCAGGGTTCAGGTCCGCATTAGATAATGATCCCCCTGCGGCTGCCAATTCGGATTTACCCTTGCGCGCAGAAAGTTGCTTCAGGAGGCCTGCGATTTCATCTCGGCAAAGCGGCTGACACTGCTGACCACGCCCTTGGCTTGCTGGTTGATCTGGCTGATGGTTTCACCCACTCGCTGTGACAGGCCGACATTGCCATTGGCCTGTTCCAGCAGGTGTTCCATGCTGGAAACCGCATGCCCGGTATGGTTCTGGATGTCATGCACCATGCGATTGATTTCCACCGTCGAGCTGGCCGTGCGCTCCGCCAGCTTGCGTACTTCGTCGGCCACCACGGCGAAGCCACGGCCCATTTCGCCTGCGCGGGCGGCTTCGATGGCGGCATTCAGTGCCAGCAGATTGGTCTGGTCGGCAATTTCCTTGATGGTTTGCACGATGGAGCCGATTTGCTGCGAGCGTTCGCCCAGCTGCAACACCTGCTGGCTGCCGCGTTCGATATCGCTGGCCATGGTCATGATGTTGTCGATGCTCTGTTCGATATCAAATACACCGGCATTGGCCAGGGCCTGGGTTTCCTGCGCTGTGGCGTAGGCTTGCAGTGCGGAGTCACGCTCCATGGTTTGTTGTTCGACCTGGGCGGTGATGTCGGTGGCAAACTTGATGACGCTGCGCACCTGGCCGCTTTCATCCAGTACCGGGTTGTAATTGGCTTCCAGCCAGATGGTTCTGCCGTCACGTGTGCGGCGACTGATGCGCCCGCTGTAGTACTGGCCGCTGCGCAGCCGCTCCCATAGCGCGGCATATTCCGGGCTGTTGGCAAAGGCAGGGTCGCACAGGATGCGATGATGCTGGCCGATCAGGCTGGCACGGCTGTAGCCGGTGGCCTGCAGAAAGTGGTCGTTGGCTTCAAGAATCTGGCCATCGGCTGAAAATTCGATACAGGCCATGGCCCGGTTGATGGCTTGCAATATGGCGTTGTTACGTGTCGCATTCATCACGCTGTCGGTAATGTCCGTCGCCAGTTTGATGATGCTGCCAACCTGGCCGGTGGCATCCAGGACCGGGGAGTAAGTGGCCTGCAGCCACACGACGTGTCCGTCACGGGCGATGCGTTTGACCCGGTCCCGATAAAACTCGCCGCGGCGCAGTTGCTCCCAGAAACGGCGGTATTCCGCGCTGCCGGAATAGGCAGCCTCGCACAACAGGCTATGCGGCTTGCCTTGCAGCTCCTCACTGCCCTGATAACCCATGGTGTCGAGAAAGTTCTGATTGGCTTCCAGAATCCGGCCATCGGGGCTGAAGCGAATCAGCGCCATGGAGAGATCCAGCGCCTGTTCCAGTTGCCGTGCTGCCGACAGTTGTTGTTCCAGTGTGGCAATTCGCTGCTTGAATTGTTGATTGAACATGATTCTTATCCCCAGGCAGATGCTTTTTTGTATGTTTTGTTATAGAAGCTGGCCAAGTGGAGAGAAAGCAGGTTCTTCTGCCGGCCCGGCGGGTGATACGCTTTTGTTGTCAAAAGGCTTGCTGCAGTCTGCTTGGCGTTTATCCATGCTCAGGCATTTGCCAGCCAACAAGCACATCGGAAGACAAATAATTTAAATGAATCAGTTTAATTGTGCCGATATGACTTATAACTAGAAAAATCAGGTCAAAGCGGAAAACCGGCTGCCACGCGCACTTGGCAAGTGGTGCCGGAGTGATATGCTTGGCAGAACCTGTGTGATGGCAAGCAATGAGACCACCCGTCTGTTGCCCTGTCCGGTCTCAAGCAGCGCCCCCACCGCCTGCTGTCCGGACATGGCTGTCTTGCAGGAAATCCATGTCCTGCATTCCATGCAAGCCTTTGCCTGTGCAGGGCATGTGGTGTTAGAGGCAATAGTCAGCGAAAGTCAGTGTGGCATCATGATCAATATCAAACAAAATATGACGATTTGCTGTGCAGCGCTGTGTTCCGGAAAAGCAGACGAAGATAAGATCATCCAGACCATTGCCCTGTTCAAGGCCTTTCATGTCCTGTATGTCAATGTGCATTCACCGGAGGCAAAACTGATACAGCATGTGATTGAAAACCTGAAGTCGGTGTTTTCGGTTTATCAGTCCCGCGATGAAATCGTGTTGATGCCTTACGAGGTCCGTGAGCTGAATGCTGCACGGCAGGCCTGCATGGCAAAGTCCGGTCGCCGCAGTGTCAGCGTGCTCAATCACCTGTACACGGCTTATCTGGACTACTATCGCCATCGTCTGATGGGGGATGGTAGTCAGCCGGGTTGACTGGCCGTTTCTTCTTGAGCAGTCCGTTTCACCCTGCCGAACCCGCTGATGCGGGTTTTTCATTTTGGCGGGATGGCTTTGCTCTGCCTGCGGAATGAGCGTAGAGCAAGAGTGCGCTACAGCTTGCTGAACCTCATCCGTGTGGGAGCGGGACAGGGGAGCTGCATGCTGCGCAAGATCTGCGTCTGCGCGGACGGGCGGTGTTGATGGCGGAAGAGAATGGGAGTCGAACCCACCCGGGACCGCTGGCGGCCCCTTCTGGTTTTGAAGACCAGCCACCCCACCGGGAGTGCCTCTCTTCCGTGAGGGCTGATTATAGCGGTTTCACTGCTGACCTGCAGCGGGTGCGTCTGCCTGCAGGCTGGCACTGCCAAACAGCATGCTTTCCCGTAACAGGTGCCTGTCTGCCAGACGGCGGGTAAAGCCGCTGCGGTCATAAAACTCCAGAATCTGGATGGCCAGCTTGCGACCGCAGCCCAGCTGGTCGCGAAAGCTGGCGGCATCGGCATGTCCGTGCTGCTCGCACAGTGTACGGATGATGTCGGCCATGTGGTGCACGTGACGGGTGGAGAAATAGCGGTCCTGCACCACGGCGACCACGTGTCCAAGCCGGGCCGCCTTGTGCAGCAGGCGACGCATGTCGGTTTCTTCCATGGCGAGCAGGCGGGCCAGGTCGCGCGCCCATTGCGGTTCGCTGCCGGCAAAGCAGGGGGCCAGGCGGTGCCATTGTTCCTGTTC
Source organism: Aquitalea sp. ASV11 (assembly GCF_016429185.1). Taxonomy (NCBI): domain Bacteria; kingdom Pseudomonadati; phylum Pseudomonadota; class Betaproteobacteria; order Neisseriales; family Chromobacteriaceae; genus Aquitalea; species Aquitalea sp. ASV11. The sequence goes on along the minus strand of NZ_JAELUD010000009.1, from coordinate 13,036 downwards.
CTGTGCGGTGAAACTGAGCACATGTTCCGGCAGGTGCAGCCAGCCACGCGTCTGGCACAGCAAGCCTTGTTGCAGTAGCTGGTTCAGCAGCAGGTTGACGGCGGCTTCAGGCTGTCCGGGCAGGGCCAGTCGTCGCAGCCGTCCCCGGCTGGCACCCAGTTGATCCGGTTGTTGCTGATGCAGTATGGCCAGCCGTTCCAGCACGCTGTGCTGCATCGACTGCCAATGCGCCGGGTGATAGAGCCAGCCTTCTACTTGTTGACCCTGGCAGGTACTTAACAGCGCCTGCATGGCCTGGCTGTCCAGCTGCTTGGCCCAGGCGAAGGCATCCAGCGCCACGGCTTGCTGTTCGCTTTGCCTTTGCAGCTGCTCGGCCAGAGGCTGTGCAGGACCGGACAATTGCTGCAGATAGTCCAGTCGTGCGCTCTGACGCTTGCCCCGCTCCGGTACTTGCAGTTCCAGCACCCGCGCACCGGCAATGGTGTGGCGAGCACTGGCATCGCGCAGGATCAGCCTGTCGCCATCGGCCAGCCACAAGGGCTGGTCCAGCACCAGTTCGGCCAAACCGCTTTCCGTGGTTGCCAACTGGCTGTGATCCAGCAGGCACACCCGTCCGGTGATATGCCGTGCCGCGTGGTGGATATGCACAGCTTGCCAGTGCTTGATGGTGGCAATGGCCTGCAATTGAACAGTGACGCGCTGGCTAGGTGCCGGCGGCTGAACGCCGAACAGCCAGTCACCACGCTGGATGTCCTGCTTTTGCACCTCACCCACCAGATTCAGCGCAATGCGCTGCCCTGCCTGGCCAGATTCGGCAGCGGCGTTCTGTACATGCAGGCTGCGTACCCGGACCTGGCCGTCTCGTCTGCTCAACCACAGTCTGTCACCCACGGACACCTGTCCGTTCAGTGCGGTGCCGGTGACCACCAGCCCGGCGCCGCTCAGGCTGAAGGCGCGGTCGATCGCCAGGCGAAAGCGTTGTCCTTGTGGTGGGCGGGGAGCTTGCAGGCTGTCCAGCAGATGCTGGCGCAGTTGGGCAATGCCGAGGCCTTGCACACTGGAGACCGCAAACAGCGGCGCATCCGGCCAGGGGCTGTCCTGCAGCCAGTGGCGTACTGCGCGGCTTTGCGCCTGCAAGGTGGCTTCATCTACCAGGTCAAATTTGCTGATGACCACGGTGAGCCGGGGAATGCCGCTGAGTTGCAGAATGGCAAGGTGTTCGCGGGTTTGCGGCATGATGCCGTCGTCCGCCGCAATGACCAGCAGGGCATGCGGAATGCCGGAAAGACCACACAGCATGTTGGCCAGAAATTTTTCATGGCCGGGGACGTCAATGAAACCGGCAATGCGTCCATCGTCCAGCGGCAGGTAGACATAGCCCAGGTCGATGGTCATGCCGCGCTTTTTTTCTTCCGGCAGCCGGTCGGCATCGTGGCCGGTCAGTGCGGTCAGCAGGGATGTCTTGCCATGGTCGACATGGCCGGCCGTGGCAAAAATCATGCGATTGAGCGGTCTGCCGGATGTTCCAGACCAACCGGGTCGATATGGGTCATCACATTGAGTACCGGATGCGCGCGCATGACTTCATCGCGTGCCCGCTCGGCAATATCGTGGGCTTCAAACACATTCATGTGGCCATCCACTTCCAGATGGACATCAACCAGAATCAGGTCGCCCATTTTGCGGGTGCGCAAATCATGCAGGGCCAGTACCCCCTTGGTCGCCAGCAGGGTCTGGCGGATGGCGGCGGTTTCTTCCGCATCGGCAGCACGGTCCATCAGGTCGTGCAGCGAGCCCCAGGCAAAGCTCCAGCCCATTTTACCCACGATGAAACCAACAATCAGGGCGGCTACCGGGTCCAGAATCGGATAGCCCATCAGGTTGCCGATGATGCCAATGGCCACCACCAGCGAGGAGGCTGCATCGGAACGTGCATGCCAGGCATTGGCCACCAGCATGCTGGAGCGGACGCGTTGTGCCACCGCCAGCATGAAACGGAACAACAGTTCCTTGCTGACCAGTGCCGCGACGGCTACCCACAGGGCGATGCTGTGCACTGTGGGAATGGTTGATGGGTCGTGAAACTTCACGGCGGCGGACCACAGCATGCCGATGCCGACAGCCAGCAGGAGCAGTCCCAATACCAGAGAGGCAGCGTTTTCGTAACGCTGGTGACCATATTGGTGATCCGCATCCGGTCCCTTGCGGCTGTGGTGCCCGGCCAGCAGGACGACAAAGTCCGACAACAGGTCGGACAGCGAGTGGACACCATCGGCCACCAGCGCCTGGGATTTGGCAAACACGCCAATCAGCACCTGGGCGGAGGCCAGCACGATATTGACCCATACGCTGACCATGGTGCTGCGACGCGCAGCCTTGTTGCGCGTGGCTTCGTCGGTGGTTTCCTGGGGAGAATGACTGGTGTGCAGGGTCATGGCTATGTGTTTCAAATCAGGTGGGTTGTGCAGTATGCCATAGCTGCCTTAAGTTTTTCTTAATTGGATGTTATGGTTTGGTAAATAAAAACAATAATAAGAATAATGTGCATTCAGCTGCTGCGATGGTTCATGTCAGAATAGCGACTGTCTGCATTTATTTCTGGAATGATCTTGGCGCTGTTGTTCAAGTCTTTGCTGGGTGCACTGGCGGTGGTGTTGATCAGCCTGTTGTCCCGCTCGCGCAATTACTATATCGCTGGCCTGGTGCCTTTGTTTCCCACGTTTGCCCTGATCGCCCACTATATTGTCGGCAGCGAACGTGGCGCACTGGCGCTCAAGACCACGGTGCTGTTTGGCATGTGGTCCTTGCTGCCGTATTTCGTCTACCTGTTCAGCCTGTATTGCCTGCTGGACCGCCTGCGCCTGCCGTGGGCGCTGGCGGCGGCTACTTGCAGCTGGGGTGTGGCTGCGATGGTGCTGATAATGGGCTGGAGCCGCTGGCACGGTTAACGGGGCTGAGTGGCACCGTCTGCTGGCTGCAGGTTGTTCAGAAATGCGCCTTCATCTTCCAGGCAACGCAAATCCAGCCACAACTTTCCGTCGTATAACCGCCCGATCACCGGAGAGGGCAGGCTGCGCAATTGCTGGGCCAGTGCTTCCAGCGTGCTGCCGCGTCCATCCCGCGGGCTGAAGGTGATGGCCCAGCTGGGCAGGCGGTCCACCGGCAGGGAACCACTGCCGATTTGCGACAGGCAGGCGCTGCTGCCAAGGTCAAAACTGCTGCCGGCGTAGCTACTCAGTGCGGGTAGCAGACGCTCCGCGAGCTGACGGATTTCAGCCTGCGGTCGGGTGAGGCGGCGCAGGGTGGGCAGCTGCTGTACCAGCTTGTCCGGCTGCAGGTACAGGCGCAAGGTGGCTTCCAGTGCTGCCAGCGTCATTTTGTCGCAGCGCAGGGCACGCTTGAGTGGGTGCTTCTGGATTTTGTCTATCCAGCTTTGCTTGCCGATGATCAGCCCTGCTTGTGGTCCACCCAGCAGCTTGTCGCCGGAGAAACTGACCAGATCGACGCCCTGTGCAATCATCTGCTGCGGCATGGGTTCGGCTGGCAGGCCATAGGCGGAAAGGTCCACCAGTGCACCCGAACCCAGATCGGTGGCCACCGGCAAGCCATGCTCGCGGGCCAGCGTGGCCAGTTCGGCTTCGCTCACGCTGTGGGTGAAGCCTTCTATCTGGTAATTGCTGGTATGTACCTTCATCAGCAGCCCGGTGTCCGGTGTGATGGCCTGGCGGTAGTCACGCAGATGGGTGCGGTTGGTGGCACCCACTTCCACCAGCTGGCAGCCGGCTTGCCGCATGACGTCCGGCATGCGGAAGGCCCCGCCGATTTCCACCAGTTCGCCGCGCGACACAATCACTTCGCGCCCTGCTGCCACCGTGGACAGCATGATCAGCACGGCTGCGGCATTGTTGTTGACCACGCAGGCCGCCTCGGCACCGGTCAGCTCTTGCAGCAGCGCGCTGATGACGCTGTCGCGGTGACCACGTCCTGCGCCGTCCAGATCGTATTCCAGGGTTACTGCTTCGCGCATGGCGTGGCTGACGGCGGTAACGGCTTCTTCTGCCATCGGTGCGCGCCCCAGATTGGTGTGCAGCACCGTGCCACTGAGGTTGAACACCGGCCGCATCTGCACCTGCTGGCGCGCACAAACCCGCTGACTGGCGGCATGCGCCAGCAGTCCTTCATCCTCAGCCCATTGCGGCAGGCTGTGTGTGTTGCGGATATGCTGGCGTGCTTCGTCCAGCGTCTGGCGCACGGCTTCGGTCAGCGCGGCATTGCCATGCCGGTCAATCAGCTTTTCCACCAGCGGGTGGTTGAGCAAGCGGTCTACTGATGGCAGGCGCGAATACAGGGTTTTCAGCGGCATGATTGGACGTTCAGAAACGGGAAAATCGATAGAGCAGATACAGCAGCCCTACCAGGACCAGGTTACCGGCCAGCCATCCGAGCATGTGGCGCAAGCCGGCGGGACGATCATCCGCGCTTTCGCAACGTTGCCGGTGCAGGGTGTTGGCAATGCATTGCCAGCCGCTCCAGGTGGCTTCGGCGATATCGGCAGGCAGTGACAACAGGTTTTTGTCGTGACGCGGGTTGCTGGTGTGCATGGCAGTCTCCTGCGATTGGGTGGTCTTGCATTCTGGATACTAGCCGACTCGGACCAGACATGGATAGCGATGACTGATCTGCACGTATAATGCGCCCATGACACAAGAAACCACGCCCCCGTTTGCCGGCCTGACGCCGGATGTGCTGCTGGATGCGGTAGAAAGCCTGGGCCTGCGTGCTTCAGGCAGCCTGCTGGCACTCAACAGCTATGAAAACCGTGTGTACCAGCTGGGCATGGAAGACGGCCCGCCGCTGGTGGCCAAGTTTTATCGACCGGCACGCTGGAGCGATGCGCAGATTCTGGAAGAACACGCGTTCAGCCTGGCACTGGCCGAGCGGGAAATCCCGGTGGTACCGCCCATGTTGTTTGACGGTGCCAGCCTGCATGATTACCAGGGCATCCGTTTTGCCTTGTTCGCCCGGCGTGGCGGACGCGTGCCGGAGTTGGGGGACAGCAATACGCTGGAATGGATTGGCCGCTTTCTGGGACGTATCCATGCCTTGGGGCAGGTAGAGGCTTATCAAGCGCGTCCGGTGCTGGATATCTTCAGTTTTGGTGAAGAGCCGGTGCAATACCTGCTGGATGCCGCTGTGGTGCCTGCGGATTTGCGCGAGGTCTATCGCGGCGTGGCATCGCAGGCGCTGGATGGTGTGCGGCGCTGTTTTGACCGGGCCGGTACAGTGCGCCAGTTGCGCCTGCATGGTGACTGCCATCCGGGCAATATGTTGTGGACGGATGATGGCCCGCACTTTGTCGATTTTGACGACAGCCGCATGGGGCCGGCGGTGCAGGATATCTGGATGCTGCTGTCCGGTTCGCGCGAAGAGCAATCCGGCCAGCTAGCCGATGTGCTGGCCGGTTACGAGGATTTCTGCGACTTCAATCTGCGCGAGCTGTATCTGGTGGAGGCACTGCGGACACTGCGTTTGCTACACTATGCGGCCTGGCTGGCAAGGCGCTGGCATGATCCGGCTTTCCCGCTGGCCTTCCCCTGGTTTGCCGCTCCCCGTTTCTGGGAGGAGCAAATCCTGTCGCTGCGCGAACAGATTGCGCTGATGGACGAGCCACCGTTGTGGACGTTGCCCTAGCCTGAGCGGCGGCGGTAGCGTTCAGCCCGGTGTGCGTTGTGTCAGGTTCAGGCCGGGTTGATGCTGTTTGGCCCAGGGCAGCAACTGGGCAGCCGGCATCGGGCGGGCAATGAAGTAACCCTGGCCTAGCTGGCAGCCATGTTGCTGCATGATGTCCAGGTCCTGCTGGGTTTCGATGCCTTCGGCCACGGTGCACAGCTGCATGCGGTTGCCCAGTTCGATGATGCTGTCGGTGATGGCCTGCAAATGCGGCTTGTCGGCAATGGCCGTCACCAGAGACTGGTCGATTTTCAATTCGGTGAACGGAAAACGGGTGAGTTGCTGGAAGGTGGCAAAGCCGGTACCGAAATCATCAATCGACAGGCCGATGCCGGCCAGCCGCAAGCGCGCGGCAATGCCGATGGCGTCGGTCAGGCTGTCCGAGATGGCAGTCTCGGTAATTTCAAAGGTGATGTAACGCGCGGGCACCTTGCTGCGTTGCAAGCGCTTCTCCACTGCTTCGCTCAGGCTGCTGCCATGCAAGGAGCGGCCGGACAGGTTGATCGACAGGGGCAGGCGCAAGCCTTGCCGCGTCCATTCCTGCCACTGGTGCAGTCCCTGATCCAGCATGGACAGGGTGAGGTCGGTATCCCAGTCCTGTTGCTCGATGACCGGAATGAAGCTTGCCGGTGGAATCAAGCCGCAGTCCGGGTGCTGCCAGCGGGCCAGCATTTCAGCGCCCTTGATGTGGCCGGTTTTCAAGTCGATCTTGGGCTGGTAGTAGGGAATGATCTGTCCCAGATCCAGTGCCTCGCGCACGCGGGCCGGTTCGTACAAGGGGCAGGCTTCGCGGTTTTTCCCGGCTTGCGGGCTGAGGCGTTGCAGCAAGTCCTGCAGCTGGTTCTTGTTCAGGGGTTTTTTCAGCCCGCCCAGCACGGGCAGGCCCAAACCGGCACCCATCAGTTCCAGGGTGGATATCAGCATGTAATCCTTGCCGGAGGTCAGGATGATGTGCGGCGTCAGCTTTTCAGCCGCCAACTGCTGCATCACCTGCACCCCGTCCATGAGCGGCATCTCCAGATCAAGCAGCAGCAGGTTCGGCACGCACTGGCGCATCATGGCCATGCCTTCTTCACCGTTGCTGGCATGGCGAACGCTGGCAAAGCCCAGTTGCTGGCAGATTTCGCTGGCCAGTTGTCGGTGCAAGTTGCTGTCTTCCACGATCAGGACATCTTGCATGTCGGCAGGCTGCATGCTGGGCGTCTCCTTCAGCGGCATATGGCCTTGGCGATATTGTCCAGTGGCATCACTTCGTCGGCAGCGCCCAGTTTGATGGCTTCCTTGGGCATGCCGAACACCACACAGCTGTCTTCATCCTGGGCAATGGTTTTGGCGCCTGCATCATGCATTTCCTTGAGTCCGCGTGCGCCGTCATCGCCCATGCCGGTCATGATGATGCCCAGTGCGTTGCGCCCGGCAAATTTGGCGGCAGAGCGGAACAGTACATCGACGGATGGCTTGTGGCGGCTGACCAGCGGCCCGTCCACCACTTCCACCTGGTAGTAGGCCCCGCTGCGCTTGATCATCATGTGCTTGCCACCCGGGGCAATCAGTGCCCGGCCCGGCAGTATGCGGTCGCCGGTGGCGGCTTCCTTCACTTCGATTTCCGACAGGCGGTCCAGCCGTTCGGCAAATGATGCGGTGAATTTCTCCGGCATGTGCTGCACGATGGCAAGGCCGGGACAGGTGCGTGGCAGGGTGGTCAGAATGGCTTCCAGTGCCTGGGTGCCGCCGGTGGAGGTGCCAATGGCGACGATGCGCTCGGTAGTCTGGAACATCTGCTGCCCGGTGGGGGCGGCCAGCACCGCATCGGCCGACAGTTTGGGGCGGGTTTCCATCGGAGTGGGCGGCAGCGTGCGCATGCGGCTCATGCGGGCGGTGGCGGCAGCCTTGACCGCCTGCACCAGCAGGTTGTTGCTGTCCTGCAAAAACTGCTTTACCCCGGCGTGGGGCTTGGCAATCACCTCGACCGCCCCGGCGGCCATGGCCTGCACGCTGATGTCGGCCCCTTTCTGGGTGAGCGAGGAGCAGATCACCACCGGCGTCGGTCGGCTGGCCATGATCTGCTTGAGAAAGGTAATGCCGTCCATGCGCGGCATTTCCACGTCCAGCACGATGACATCCGGCCAGCGCTGCTTCATTTTCTCCATCGCCACAATGGGGTCGGTGGCGACATCCATCACGGTGATGCCGCTGCTGGCGGTAAAGATTTCGCTCAGTACCTGACGTACCACGGCGGAGTCGTCCACGATCATGACATTGATGCTCATGCTTTTTTCCTTTTTGTTGTCAGCCCTGGCAGCTCGCTTTACTGGGACAGGCGAACCCGGACCTCACCTGTTTGCACATCCAGAACCACCATGCGGGCACAAGCACCACCCAGGTTTTCTGTTTGCACTTGCAAATCAAGTTGTCGTGCCATCTGGCGTGCCTGCTCGATATTGTGCCCGGCCACATCGTGCTGATGATCGCCATCGGGATGGGCCAGTACCGATGCCCCGCCCAGCAGGTGGCACTGGAATTCATGTAGCGGTCTGCCGCAGCCCAGTACGGCGCGCAGCAGCAACAGCATGGCCTCTTCGCCGTAGCGGCCTGACAAGGTGTCGCTCGGGCCATTGCGCCTGGCCAGCAGGTAATGACACATTCCGCCCAGTTGCAGCTGTGGATGCCACAGTACAATGGCCACGCAAGAGCCCAGCAGGGTGCTGATGCGGACATGGCCTGCTTCAAATGCCCATTCTCCAGGGTGAAGGAATATTTCCTTGTCAGCATGGTTCTGCATGATGTTCTGACCGGTGGCTGTCCTACCCGCCGGATGTGGCGGGTTGCAACAAACTGCTTAACCCAATCTAGTTCACTGCACCGGTGATTGCCGCCTTTATCTGCTCAAGACCCGGTTTCGCCAGGCCGATCATCTCCTCCAGCGACAGCACTTGTTCCATGTTCAACAGCAGGATGTGGCGGCCATCCGGCATGGCCGTACCGGCGATGAAGTCCGGCCGGATCGGGTTGCCAAACGGCGGTGGCGGCATGATGTCTGCCGCAGGCAGGCTGATGACTTCATGCACCGCATCCACCAGCAATCCCAGATCCTGGCCGCTGCTGGCGGTTGTTTCCACGATGACAATGCAGCTGCGGCGCAGCACGCGACTACTGCCATGCCCCAGCCGCTGCGCCAGGTCGATGACCGGCAGCACGCTGCCACGCAGATTCATCACCCCGTGAATGAAGCCCGGCATTTGCGGGATGGTGGTGGGACGCTGGTATTGCAGGATTTCGCGCACCTGCAGGATGTTGCAGGCGAAGTATTGCGTGCCCAGCTGGAAGCACAGGTATTCGTTATCAGGCGATGCGTGTTGTTCAGTCATCGGCGGCTCCGCAGTCCGGCTCGGGGATGATGGCGGTCACATGCCGGGCCAGTGTGCCCAGGGTGTGGCTGCTCAGCAGCCGGTTGGCATCCAGCAACAAGGTGAAGCCCGCCGTTTCGCGGATCATGCCGGCCAGCATGCCGGTGGACATCAGGGGTTCAAGGGCCGGTGCCGCTTCAATGTCGCTGCGCTGGATGTCTTCCACCATCAGCACTTCATCCACCAGCATGCCAAGCTCGTGGATCTGCAATGGCAGGGCCAGTTGCAGGATGATGATGCAGCTGCGCCGTTGCGGTTCGGTGGCGGGCAAGCCCAGTCGCTGTGCCAGGTCGATGACCGGCACGGCGCTGCCGCGCAGGTTGAGCACACCACACAGCGGGGCCGGCATGGTGGGAATGGGTGTAAGCGGCTGGTATTCCAGCAGTTCGCGTACCTGGTGCAGCAGGATGCCAAGCCTGGTATCAGCACAGCGAAAGCACAGGCATTGCAGCGAGACCTCGGCAGGGGCAGGGCTGTGCATGCGCGTTGTCGTGGCTGGCGTCTGTCGCCAATGGCGGGGGGCTCCCATGCTGTCCTGCCTAGTAAGTGTTGAAGCCGGAGGCTTGATTGCGGGCGCGGGCAATGGGCGTGGCACTGTGCGGATGCGATGGCTGTGCAGCGGTTTCGTCAAACTGGAAAAAACGCATCAGCGCCAGCAGATGCTCTGCCTGACTGCTCATTTGCTCTGCCGTGGAGGCCAGCTCTTCGCTGGCAGAGGCATTCTGTTGGGTGTTGCTGTTTTGTTGCTGCACCGCGCTGCTGATCTGGTTCACCGCTGTGGCCTGCTCGCTGGAGGCCGCGGCGATTTCCTGTACCAGATCGGCGGTGCGGCCGCTGGAGCGGACCATGCCATCCAGTAGCTTTCCGGTCTCATTGGCCAGTTCCACGCTGTTGGCGGCGACCTGACCGATTTCCTGGGCTGCAATCTGGCTGCGTTCCGCCAGTTTGCGTACTTCACCGGCAACCACGGCAAAGCCACGGCCGTGTTCTCCGGCGCGGGCTGCTTCAATGGCGGCATTGAGCGCCAGCAGGTTGGTCTGGTAGGCAATGTCATCGATGATGCCTATCCGGTCGGCAATCTGGCGCATGGCCGCGGTGGTATGGCGCACCGCATCTCCGCCTTGCCGCGCTTCGCGGGCAGCCTGTTCGGCCAGCCCTTCGGTTACCCGGGCATTGTCATTGCTATGGCTGATGGCGGCGGACATTTCCTCGATGGCTGCGGTGGTTTCCTCAATGCCGGCGGCCGATTCGCTGGCCGATTGCGCCAGGGATTCTGACGTGGCATTCAACTGCTGGGCAGCCGAGGCCAGGTTGGCGGCACCACTTTTCACTTCCAGAATGATGTCCCTGAGCGTGTTAACGGTACGGGCGATGGCATGCATCATGCTCTGCTCATCCCCCTTGCGTAGTGGCAGATGCACATCCAGCTTGCCGGCAGCCAGTTGATGCATGATGTGGGCCACTTCCTGCGGCTCGCCGCCCAGGGTACGGCGCAAGGAGCGAACGGTCAGCCAGGCGAGCAAGCCACCCAGCACGATGGCGGCAGCAGACAGCAACAGCATGATGCGATGAGCCTGCTGCATCTCCCGCTCACTTTCCTGCCTTGCCTGTGCGTTCAGTCGCAGCTCGGTGTCGTACAACTGGCGCAGCACTTCCATCAACTGATTCATGGCCGGGCCAACTTCAGCCTGCATGATGCGCGTAGCCGCTTCCTTTTCGTTGATGGCGGCTTGCGCTTCGGACTTGTCCATCAGGTTGAAAGCAACCGGCCGTACCTTGGCCAGCTGGTTCAATAAATCACGCTCCCGCTGGGTCAGCCCCGGTTCGGCCAGCATGTCGCGCTGGGTGAGCTGTTCGGCGTCCAGATAGCGCTGTTTTGCCTGATTGTATTGCTGGATGGCTGTGTTGATGGCGTGCAGGTCGGGGTAAATGATGATGTTGCGGTAGCTCACCCGCAGCTCCTGTGCCTGCTCGATCAGTGAGGAAACCCGGGTGGCATCGCGATCGTTGATTTGCATGTCGGCCAGCATGGCGCTGTTGCGGGCAAAGCCGTTGAGTGCAACCAGCACACACAGGACCAGCAACAGCAAGATGCTGCCAAAGCCCAGACTCAACCGTGTGGTGACCCGCATGGATTGTGTTGATTTCATGTTGTTTTCCCCGCAGACAGAATGGTTGAGGGCGGATGGCTCAAGGCCGTTTGCTGGTGGCGTGCGTATTCCAGGCTGCGCGCGTGCTCGCTCAGCGCCAGCACATCCAGAATGAGCGCCACTTCACCACTGCCCAGTATGGTGGAGCCGCTGATGGCTTTCAGATGCTGGAACAACGGGCTGAGCGGCTTGATGACGGTCTGGTATTCGCCATGCAGTGCGTCCACCAGCAGGCCCACCTTGTATTCGCCGGTCTGGATGATGACCACGTTCTGGCGGCGTGCCGGCTGGCCGTCCAGTCCCAGAAAACGGCGCAGGCACAGCAGGGGCAGCATTTCGCCGCGCAAGTTGAACTGCCCTGCGGCCGCGGTGGTTTGCCAGCCTTGCGGCAGGGCAATGCATTCGGCGATGCAGTCCAGCGGAACGACAAAGGTGGCCGCACCCACCGTGACCAGAAAACCGTCAATGATGGCCAGCGTCAGCGGCAGGCGCAGGCGGAAGGTGGTGCCAAGTCCGGCTTCGCTCTCCACTTCCACTGTGCCGCGCAGCCGGGCAATGTTCTGTTTCACCACATCCAGGCCCACCCCGCGACCGGACAGATTGCTGATGGTGCTGGCGGTGGAAAAACCGGGTTCAAAAATCAGGCGGTAGATTTCCTGTTCCGCCATTTCCCGGTCGCCGGTGAGCAGGCCGCGTTGCCGGGCTTTTTCCAGGATGGTGTGCTGGTTCAGGCCACGGCCATCATCGGCCACTTCAATCACCACGCTGCCGGATTCGTGATACGCATCCAGCCACAGGCGACCGGCTTCCGGCTTGCCCGCTGCACGGCGCTGCGTCGTGTCCTCGATGCCATGGTCGATGGCATTGCGCACCAGGTGAGTCAGCGGATCGGTCAGCTTGTCCACCATGGACTTGTCCAGCTCGGTGTCCGCTCCGCTGACAAACAGGCGGATGTCTTTGCCCAGTGCCTGGCTCACATCGTGCACCACCCGGCCAAAGCGGCTGAAACATTCACCGATGGGCACCATGCGCATGCCCAGGGTCTGGCTGCGTATCTGTTCGATCAGTCCGGCCAGCACCGAGGTAGATTCCAGCAAGGGCGCATTGCCATGCTGTCTGGCCAGCAGATGGCTGGCTGCCCCGGCAATCACCAGTTCACCGACCAGGTTGATCAACTGGTCCAGCTTGGCTGCTTCCACCTTGATGAAGCGGCTTTCGCTGCTTTTGCCGGTTTTGGGCGTGGCCGTTGCAGCGACGGCTGCCGGCTGTACCTCATCAGCCCCGCTTGCGGACGGGCTGGCTGCCGGGGGCTGCCACAGGCCCCATTGCTGCCAGATCTCACTGGCTGCCTGTTGCTCGGCGGCATCCCCGGCGGACAGCGCCTGTTGCAAGTGGCTGTCCAGTTGCTGGCGCGGGCTGATGATGAACTGGCCATCTTCGCTGGCAAAGGCAAACACGCTTTCCAGCTGTGCGGCATCGACCGGGCCACTGAATTGCACCTCCACCCGCAGATAGTTGCGCTCCGGATCAAACCGGTCCTCATCGCCTTCTGTGGCCAGCCCTGGGCAGCAACTGGCAATGGCCTGGATTTCGCCCAGGGTGCCCAGATAGCGGATGAAGGAGGCCGGGTCCATGCCATTGCGCAGTACATCCGGACCGAAGCGCAGTGACAGCAGCCAGTCGCTGCTGGGCTGCTGGGCCGCGGGCGGCTCCAGGTGCTCGCCGGATGCATAGCGCAGCGTGTCGCTG
>NZ_JAELUD010000099.1:0-11469 GCF_016429185.1 Aquitalea sp. ASV11 | reverse complement strand
GCGTTATGCCACGGTGGAGGTGGAAATCTACCAATTGGTGGCCTACGAGCTGAATCTGGCCGATGCCGGTGCACTGGCCGTGCTGATGCTGCTGGTGACCGGGCTGATGGCCACGCTGTATGCCTGGCTGGAACGCAGCCTGGCCGCACCGCTGAAGGTGGACCCGCTGCCGCCGCGCGCACCGCAAGGCGCACAATGGCTGCAACTGCTGGCGGCACTGGCCGTGCTGCTGTTGTTTGGCGGTTTGCCCCTGCTGGCCGTGCTGTGGAAGGCGGCCCAGGCCTTGTGGCTGCTGGGGCCGGATATGCTGGCGGATGAAGATGTGCGTCTGGCCTTGTTCAATTCTGCCCGCTTCAGCGCACTGGCGGTGCTCCTGGCGGCGGGGCTGGGCTGCCTGCATGCGCTGGCTGCGCGCACCAGCCTCGCTTTGCGGGCCTTGGCCTTTCTACCCTTCATCGTGTCGCCGGTGTGCCTGGCGTTTGGCCTGCTGCTGCTTTATCCGCAATGGACGGCCAGCCTGGCCTTGCTGCTGGCCACCTATGCCTTGCTGGCCTATCCCTTTGTGGCGCGTAGCCTGGCCGGCGCGCTGGACAGCCTGCCGCCGCATTGGCCACAGGCGGCGCGCAGTCTGGGCGCATCGCCGTTGCGAACCTTTACCCGTGTGCTGTGGCCCTTGTTGCAACCGGCTTTCCGCCGTGGTCTGGCTTTTGCCGCAGCCACCGCGCTGGGCGAGTTTGCTGTCACTCTGTTTTTGTCACGGCCGGAGTGGCTGACGCTCACCACACTGATTTACCAGCGGCTGGGTCGGCCCGGTCCGGACAATGCCGCGCTGGCCATGTTGTTGTCCGCCGTGCTGATGCTGCTGGCCTTGCTGGCGTTTGTGGCGATCGAATGGCCTTCGGCTGCCGAGCGCCCATTGAAGAAGGAGTCCTGAGATGCTGCAACTGGATCGTGTTTGCAAGCGCTTTGGCGACAAGCTGGTGGCCGACAGGCTGAGCCTGCAACTGGCCAAGGGCGAGGTACTGGCCTTGCTGGGCCCTTCCGGTGGTGGCAAAAGCACCTTGCTGAAGATGGTTGCCGGGCTGGAGCCGGTAGATAGCGGTCGTATCCTGTTTGACGGGCAGGACCTGGCTGCCGTGCCGGTGGAACAGCGTGGCTTTGCGCTGATGTTTCAGGACTTTGCCCTGTTTCCGCACCTGGATGTATTGGGCAATGTCTGTTTCGGCCTGCGTGAGCGCGGCATGGCACGCGCGGCGGCACAGCAGCAGGCGCGTGCCTGCTTGCAGCAACTGGGGCTGGCCGGTATGGAAACCCGCAAGGTGTGGACCTTGTCCGGTGGCGAGCAACAGCGCGTGGCGCTGGCGCGGGCGCTGGTGACGGCACCGCGGCTGCTGTTGCTGGACGAGCCGTTCTCCAGCCTGGATGCCGACTTGCGCCGCCAGTTGCAACTGGAATTCCGCCAGCAATTACAGCATCAGCGCATGCCGGCCATTCTGGTGACCCACGACCGGGAAGAAGCCTTTGCCCTGGCCGACCGCGTGGCGGTGCTGAAGGATGGCCGCATTGTGCAATGCGCCAGCCCGGCGCAACTACTGGCGGCACCGGCCACTCCCTGGCTGGCGCGCTTCATCGGCTACGAAAACGTACTGGAGGAGGGGGTGGTGCCGGAGCAGGCCCTGTGCCTGGGCGCAGACCAGCCGCTGGCACAGGTACAACGCATCATCCAGCTGGCGGATGGCGTGCGGGTAACGGTGGCCAGCAGGGACGGGGAGTTGACGCTGACCCTGTCAGCGCGAGAGCTGGCGCGCTATGGTGCCAACTTGCAGGTGGGTGGCACGCTGGCGGTGGGCATAGACCGCAGCGCCATGCTGCGCTACGCCACCGCCTGAGCAGCAGCCTAGCTGGTGGCAGTCGCGCTGAGCGTGCTGGCACTGCCGCTATCGGTGCTGGGCTGGCAGACATCCACCCAGCGGGCATCGGTAATCTCGGCCATCAGTGCCGGGGTGATGCGTACTGCGCTGTGAATGGCCCCGGCTGCGGGCAGTACCTCGTCAAAGTCGCGCAGCGAAGTATCCATATAGACCGGTAGCGGCTGGGCCAGCCCAAACGGGCAGACACCACCTACCGGGTGGCCGGTCAATTCCACCACTTCTTCCACGGCCAGCATCTTGCCCTTGCCGAAGGCTTCCTTGAACTTGCGGTTGTCGATGCGGGCATCACCTCGGGTGACCAGAATGATCACCTCGCCGCCATTCAGGCGAAAAGACAGGGTTTTGGCAATGCGCCCCGGCTCCACGCCGTGGGCTTCGGCGGCCAGCGCCACGGTGGCGGTGCTGACTTCCAGTTCGATGATGGGAATATCCAGATTGCGGGCGGCAAAAAAGTCGCGGACGGATTGCAGGCTCATGGGGCAAACGGAAACGGTTGGGATGGCACATCACACTAAACGCTGACTGGCCGGCTGGCAAGTCGTGTGCTGTGTCATCCCCGACGGCTGGCCGGTATGCTTAGTGGTTGGCGATCTCTGCCAGCTTGTCGCTGATGTCCTGTGCGGTGGCGGCTTGTTCTTCTGCTGCATTGGCGATTTCGATGACAAAATCACGCACATGGTTGATTTGATCGACAATGTCAACAATGGCAGCTTCGGCTTCGGTAAAGTCGCGTTCGGTGGCTTTTACCTGATCCCGCCCCTTGTCCATCGAACTGATATTGCTGTGCACCTCTTGCTGGATATCCCGGATCATGCTGCCGATTTCCTGGGTGGCCTTGGTGGTGCGCTCGGCCAGTTTGCGTACTTCATCGGCCACTACGGCAAAACCACGGCCCATTTCCCCCGCACGGGCCGCTTCGATGGCGGCGTTCAGCGCCAGCAGGTTGGTCTGGTCGGCAATGTCCTTGATCACGCTGACGATCTGGCCAATGGTTTCCGATTGCTTGCCCAGCGAACCCAGATTGTCCGCGGTGTGACTCACCAGCTCGCTCACGGCCCGCATGGCAGATGAGTTGTTTTCAATCATGCTCTTGCCCTTGCGTGCCCGGTTCAGCATTTCATTGGACGAGTCCGAGGCGGATGCCGTGCGTACGGCAACCATTTCGATGGTGGTAGTCATGGCCTGGACATTGCCGGAAAGCTCGCCAATGCGATCTTCCAGAAACAGGCGACGCTGGTCATTGGCATCGCGCAGCCTCTGGGCTTCCACTTCGGCTGAAATGTCCTGAAAGCTGGCCATGAAACAGAGCAGCTTGTTGCTGTCCTGTGCATCCCAGATGGGAAACACCTTGGTCTTGAAGGTAACACCGCCCACCGGAATCAAGGCTTCATGATGGGTAATGCGCCGTGCGGCAATGTCGTTCAGGATGCGGCGGATGCGTTCCGGATCACGGTGAAACTGGTGAATGCTGTGCTGGAAGGCGTTGTTGACATCAACCCCGGCACGGAATTTCTCGTTCATCGCGCTGCGGTGATGGGCCAGTACATCCCGCGCAGTGCGGTTCATGTAGAAGATGACGTTATCGGCGCTGGTGTCGGCCAGCATGATGAGGTTGTCCACATGGTCCAGCATTGCCGTGAATTGGTAGATTTGTTTCTCGCAATCCTGCTGAACCTGATTTTTGCTGCCGAATCCGAACATGATGCACTCCTGTCAGTGTGTCCAGCGAAGACCTTGCACCGGTTGCATGGTGTGGCCTGCGGGCACGCCCAAGTGGTTGAGGATTGAATGCACAACGGGGAGAAAGCCAGGTGTTACCGGGAAACCTGAAAAATTAATCAGGTATAAACAGCGGGGTGCTTGAAAAGCAAGAATGACTATCATCTACTTCCCACAAGTACAGGTAGCCCGCCTGGGGGGCGGGACTTGTGGGCCGGCAGGGCAGGGTTTACTCCGGCAGCGCCAGCATATGGGTTTCCTTGACCTCTTCCATCACCACATAGCTGCGTGATTCATTGGCATTGGGCAGTTGCAGCAGGATTTCCCCCAGCAACTTGCGGTACATCGACATGTCCGGAATGCGCGCCTTGATCAGGTAGTCGTATTCACCGGATACCAGATGGCATTCCAGGATTTCCGGAATGTTCTGGATTTCACGGCGGAAGGCATCAAAGATATTGCCCGACTTGGCCGACAGCTTGATCTCCACGAATACCAGCAGTGACGCGCCCATGGCGTGCGGGTTGAGCCGGGCGTAATAGCCTTCAATCACGCCGTCGCGCTCCAGCCGCCGCACCCGTTCGGTGCAGGGCGTGGTGGAGAGGCCCACCTTTTCTGCCAGCTCCGTCATGGCGATGCGGCCGTTTTTCTGCAACCATTTCAATATCTTAAGGTCGATTTTGTCCAGCTCTCTGGCGTGAGTGTGTTTTACTTTCATGATTCACTATCAAAGTGTAATTTTGCAGGAAAATTGAATGTGACTTCGTTTTAATTTGGTGAAAAAAACTGCATTGAAATAAATATACTACACAAAATCACTAAGCGCATGATGCGCGGCACGGAGAAAGAGGAAATGAAGGTAATCGTTCTGGGTGGTGGCGTGGTGGGTGTATCCACTGCATGGTATCTGGCCAAGGCTGGCGTGGAAGTGACTGTCCTGGAGCGTCAGGACGGTGTGGCACTGGAAACCAGCTTCGGCAATGCAGGCCAGATTTCCCCGGGTTATTCCGCACCGTGGGCGGCCCCCGGCATCCCGACCAAGGCCATCAAGTGGATGTTCCAGCGCCATGCGCCGCTGGCCATTCAGCCGGATGGTAGCGTTTACCAGTTGCAGTGGATTGCCAAGATGCTGGCCAACTGCAATGAAAAATCCTACGCCATCAACAAGGGCCGCATGATGCGCCTGGCGGAATACAGCCGCGACAAGATCAAGGAACTGCGCGCCGAAACCGGCCTGGATTATGAAGGCCGTCAGGGCGGCACCCTGCAGCTGTTCCGCTCGCAGGCACAAGTGGAGGGCATGGCCAAGGATATCGCTGTGCTCAAGGAGTGTGGCGTGGACTTCAATGTGCTGGACCCGGACGGCTGCGCCCGTGTGGAACCGGCACTGGCCAAGGTCAAGCACAAGCTGACCGGCGGCCTGCAACTGCCGAACGACGAAACCGGCGACTGCAACCTGTTTACCAGCCGTCTGGCCGAACTGGCTGCCGCCAAGGGCGTGAAGTTCCGCTTTGGCGTCAACATCTCCGCTATCGAAACCCATAACGGCCGCATTACCGGCGTGCGCATCGGCGACGAAATGCTGACTGCCGACCACTACGTGGTGGCATTGGGCAGCTACTCGCGCGATCTGCTGCAAAACCTGGGTATTGATATTCCGGTCTACCCGGTCAAGGGCTACTCGCTGACCGTGCCGATCACCAACCCGGCCATGGCACCGGTTTCCACCATTCTGGACGAAACCTACAAGGTAGCCATCACCCGCTTTAACGACCGTATCCGCGTGGGCGGCATGGCCGAACTGGCCGGTTACAACCTGGACCTCAACCCGCGTCGCCGTGAAACGCTGGAGCTGGTGGTGGGTGACCTGTACCCGGATGGCGGTGATATTCCGGCAGCCACCTTCTGGACCGGCCTGCGTCCGATGACCCCGGATGGCACGCCCATCATCGGCGCCACCCGCTATGCCAACCTGTCGCTCAATACCGGCCACGGCACGCTGGGCTGGACCATGAGCGCCGGTTCCGGCAAGGTGCTGGCCGACCAGATTGTCGGCGTACAACCGGAAATCAGCGTGGACGGCCTGTCCATCCAGCGTTACGCCAAGCAGGGCGAAACCCTGGTGGTGTCGATGCACTCCCGTACCGCCAACGCAGGGGCCTGAGCGCATGCGCCCGCTGATTGCCAGTATCCGTCTGGACAAGCTGCGCCATAACTACCTGCTGGCCAAACAGCAGGCCGGTGGCCCCACCCTGGCGGTGATCAAGGCCAATGCCTATGGGCACGGCGCAGTGCGCTGTGCCCAGGCGCTGGCCGATGTGGCCGACGGTTTTGCCGTGGCTTGCCTGGAAGAGGCCATCCAGCTGCGCGAAGGCGGGGTGACCTTGCCCATCGTGCTGCTGGAAGGCGTGTTCGAAGCGGCCGAACTGGCTGATGTCGAACAGCATGATCTGTGGTTTGTGGTGCAAAGCCAGCAACAGCTGGACATGGTGCTGCAGGCCAGCCCGGCCAAGCCTTACACCGTGTGGCTGAAGATGGATTCGGGCATGCATCGCGCCGGTTTCTTCCCGCAGGACTACGCCGCCGCGCATTGCAAGCTGATGGCCAGTGGCAAGGTGGGCAAAATCGTCAAGATGAGCCACTTTGCCCGTGCCGACGAACCGCAGTTGTCTGCCACCCATGCCCAGCTGGAGGCGTTTGACAGCGTATGCCGCTATCTGCCGGGTGAAGAAAGCATTGCCAACTCGGCCGGCATCCTGTGCCACGAACGCTCGCACCGTCAGTGGAACCGCGCCGGCATCATGCTGTACGGTGCCTCGCCGCTGCCAGCCGGTTTCGATCAGGGCGCTGCCTTGCAGCCGGTGATGCGTTTGAGCACCCGCGTGTTCGGTGTGCGCGAACTGGCCGCTGGCGAGCCGGTGGGCTATGGTGCCAGCTTTGTCGCCGAGCGTCCCACCCGCGTGGGTCTGATTGCCTGCGGTTATGCCGATGGTTATCCGCGTCTGGCCTCCACCGGCAGCCCGGTGGCGATTGATGGCGTGCGTTCGCGCGTGATCGGCCGCGTGTCGATGGACATGATGACGGTGGACCTGACCGATCTGCCCCAGGCGGGCATCGGCAGTGAGGTGGAGCTGTGGGGCGACACCATCCACATCAATGAGGTGGCGGCCCAGGCGGGCACCATTTCCTACGAAGTGCTGTGCAATGTGAAACGCGCGCACTTTAGCTACGACTGATTTTCCTTGTGCTTTGTGTAGTACTTTGTCTCTCGCCCGGCGTTGCCGGGCATTTTTTTGTCCGCCGCGCATTATTGCAGTTGTCATTGCCCTGTGACATGCTGCCATTTAATGACAAATAAATTTAAATAAGCTGTGCTGCCACTCACTGCGTTTGGGCTATGGCTGGCGGTGCTTATGGCCGGTCTGTCATTGTCAGCAGGGCGGATCGCAATGAATACGGGGGCATGATGCGTCTGGCCAAATGGAATCTTTTTATCCCGGTGCTGGTACTGGGCGAGTTGGTATTCAGCCCGGTGCTCTTTGTCTTGGGGCCGCTGTCCTACCTGCTGGTGTTTATTGCCGTGCTGGTACTGTTTGCCAAACACGAAGTTTCGCCCCTGGTCCGGCAACCGGCGCGTGAGCAGCGCTATCGCCGTGGGCATTGGCTGCTGGCCATCATGAACGTGCTGGCCGTGCTTGCCCTTGGCCTGCCGTCGCTGCTGTCAGCCTTGTTGCATGACGAGAGCAAGATGATGATGTTGTGGTATTCCATGCTGCTTTATCCCGTTGCCCCTCCGGTCTGGGCTATCGGCCTTGTCATGGTGTTGACATCGCGCGCAGTCCCGCCTGGTCCGGCGCTGCCTGGGAATCCGGAGTGATGGTACTGACAAAAAAACACCCCGCCAGTCTGACTGGTCGGGGTCTGCAGGGTCAGAGCCAGGCTCCGACGGAGGGTTAACTTTCACCCCATGTCAACGCCGTGCAAGCGTAGCCTGCATCCGCGGTCAAGGGTGCGGAAACAGGCAGGGTGAATTGAGATGTTACGCAATGGAAAGCTCTGTTTCCATTAGGGATTATCCTGATTCTGCAGGGCTTTCCCGGGGCAGGTACTAGCGATTGGCCATCACCGCCTGCACCAGGTCGGCAATCGAGCGCACTTTCATCTTGTCCATCATCTTGCCTCGATGGGCTTCCACCGTCTTGATGCTGATGCCCAGTTCGTCGGCAATCACCTTGTTCATCTTGCCTTCCACCACCTTGTCCAGCACTTCGCGTTCGCGGATGGTGAGCGAGGCCAGGCATTCGGCAAAACGGTCGCGCGCGGCACTGCTGGCCTGCTGCTGCTGGCTCAGTGCCAGTGCGCTGTCCACGGTGTTGAGCAGCGCCTGCTGGTTGAACGGCTTCTCCAGAAAATCATGCGCGCCACGCTTGACCGCCTGCACCGCCATCGGCACGTCGCCATGGCCGGTGATGAAGATGACCGGCCAGGGGTTGTGGCGGGCGCTGAGTTCATCAAACAGTTCCAGCCCGCTCATGCCGGGCATGCGGATGTCCACGATCAGGCAACCGGCACCACGCGGCTGGAAGTCTTCCAGCAGTGCCTCGGCACTGGCATGACAGGAAATGGCGTAGTCGTGGCTTTCCAGCAGGAAAACCAGCGAGTCACGGAATGCTTCGTCGTCATCGACGATGTGAACCTGGGGAGAGCTGGCACTCATGTTTCGGACACCGGTAGCGTGAATCGGAAAATACTACCACCACCGGGCTTGTCTTCCACCCACAATTGGCCTTCGTGGAACTCGATGATGGTGCGGCAGATATTCAGGCCCATGCCCATGCCTTCTGCCTTGGTGGTGAAGAAGGCATCGAACAGGCGTTCTTTCAGGTCTAGCGGCACGCCATGGCCGTGGTCGCTGATGGCCACTTCGATGCGGCGCGGGTTGAGCTGGCGCGCTTCCACGTGCAGCACGCGTTCGGCCGGGGTGCAGTCCTGCATGGCTTCGATACCGTTCTTGATCAGGTTTAGCAGCACCTGTTCCACCAGGATGGGGTCGACATAGAGTGGCGGCAAGTCTTTGTCCAGCCGGATGTCGATGGTGGCGGCCTGGCGGCGGGCTTCAATATCGGCAATGGCCAGCGAGGCTTCGATGATGTCAGGCAGCTGGCAGGTCTTGCGGTCTGGTTCGCTTTGTTTGACGAACTCGCGGATGCGGCGCACCACGGTACCGGCGCGTTCGGCCTGGGCGGTGATTTTTTCCATCACCGGCAGCAGTGCTTCCGGGGTGGCCTTGCCCTGGCGGATGCGTTCGATGCAGCCGGCCTGGTAGTTGGCAATGGCCGATAAGGGCTGGTTCAGTTCGTGCGCCAGGGTGGAGGCCATCTCGCCCATGGTGACCAGGCGCGAGGTGGATTGCAGCTGCTGCATCTGCTGCTGGTAGCGTTCTTCGGCGTCGTGTTGCTGGGTGGTGTCGGTGAGGATGGTCATGGACACGATGCGGCCATTTACCCAGCGAATGCTGCGGCGGCGCATGGAGATCCAGCGCGAGGGCGGGTCCATCCACACTTCCATGTCCACGTCGCGTGCGCTGCGCATCAGCTCCACCAGACGCAGGTCGCAATAGCCCAACTGGCTGTCGGCGGGCTGGTCCGGCGTGAACCACTGCTGGTAGCGCTGGTTGCAGAACAGCAACTCCAGCGATGCCGGGTCCACCACGGCGACAGCGGCGTCCAGCCCTTCGATTACCGTAACAAAGCGGTCGTGCGAGGCTTCCAGTCGGCGCTGGGCTTCCAGCCGCTCGGTGATGTCGGTCAGTACCGCCATCCAGCCGGTATGGTGGCCGTGGGCGTCGATCAGCGGCGAAGCCAGGATGTGGGCGTCGAATACTTCGCCATTCTTGCGTTGCAGGATGGACTGGAAACCTTCCGGTGGGGCTTCGCCTGCCAGCGTGTCTTCCAGGTCGCGCCGGTTGCCTTCACTGAGTATTCCTTGCCGCCAGTAAGGGTAGGGGGCGGCCTGGCCGATCAGCTCCTGCTCGCTATAGCCGGTGATGGCACAAAACGACGGGTTGACATAGGTGATGCGGCCTTGCAGGTCGATGGCGCGGATCCCCACTACCAGTGAGTCTTCCATCGCCTTGCGGAAGGCGGACTCCTGACGCAGCGCCTGTTCGGCCTGTTTTTCTGCCGTGATGTCGCGGCCGGACACATAGGCCACGCCGCTGTCGGCCAAGGGACTTAGCGCCCACACGATCCAGCGCACCTCGCCTGATTTGGTGAGAATGCGGGTTTGCACAAAGCGGTCGGCGCCACCGGTATCAAACAGCCGCTCGAAGCTGTCGCGTGCACTTTCACGTTCTTCGGGCAGCAGGTAGTTGAGGAAGGACGTGCCCAACAGTTCGTCTGCGCTATAACCCAGTCCTTTTTCAAAGGCCGGGTTCAGTTGCAGGATGGTGGTGTCGCGCCGCACCACGCCCAGCATTTCCTGCGACAGCCGGTATACCCGGTCGCGTTCGCGTTCTGCTTCCACCCGGCCACGGATATGACGGTTGAGGCTGAGCAGGCTGAGCAGGGTGAGCAGCACCATGCCGGCAATCAGCCCCAGTTGCAGCAGCCGGGCCTGGGTCATCGCGCCCTTTACCGGCCGGGCGGTAATCACCAGTCCGGTGCCGGGCAGTTCCAGTTTTTCTGCCACACCGCCGCGCAGGCGGCTGACGGCATTGGCGGCAATGGTTTTGCCGTCACGGGTTTGCAGTTCCAGCTGGTATTTTTCGCTGAACCAGGCCGGTGGCAGGCGGCGGACCACATTGTCGGCATCGAACATGGCCACCAGCATGCCGTTGAACTGGCCGTTCTGGTACAGAGGGATATCCAGTTCGTAGCGCCAGCTGCCGTTACTGCGCTGAAACGGCGCACTGTAGGCAAAGCGTCCGTTCTGCTGGGCCAGTTTGAAAGCGGCCGGTGCCTGGATGCTGGCACCGGGGGAGAGCGGGCCATCTTCATAAGGGGCGGTCCAGCGCAGGGTGCCGTGACTGTCGCTGCGCGCCAGCGCCAGCATTTCCGGGGTATTGGCCAGCAGTTGGGAAGCCTGGGTCTGGAAGCCGGCTTCGTCGGTTTCACCGCTCCCCATGCTGCGCGCCAGGTCGGTCAGCTGGGCCAGATTGTCTTCCAGCTTCAGTTGCAGGGTTTGTTCGGCCCACAAGGCATCGCGGGCCAGATTGCTTTTTTGCTGCTCTGCCTCGCGCGCGTCCAGCGTCCACAGCATCACGCCCATGGTGAGGAAGAACAGCACGATGGTGGTGTTTGGAAACAACTGATACCAGCCACTGCGTTTGCGTAAGGCGTAGAAGCGGGGTGTGCGCATAGGAAGGCGGTAGGCTAGAGGTGGCAAAAGCCAGCAATAAGGACTGGCCGGAATGATTTGCTCCAGTTTACGACAAGCGGAAGAACCTGACTGTAAGGGTTGGCCCGCAGTTGTGGTTCTTGCTGGTGCAAATTTGCGTGCTACTTGAGTCCATACCCTTGCCGGGGGTAATCTCGCGGCTGGTTTGGATCAGGCAGGAAGACAAGCGGCATGCGCAGCATCAGCATCATCTGTGGGATAGGGTTCGGCCTTTTGTGCAGCCTGGTGCTGGCTGCACCGCAACCCATCCGTATTGGTGTGCCCGGCGCTTTTACTGGCGGTTCTGCCCCCATGGGCCTGAGCATGCGCAACGGCATCCGTCTGGCCGCCGCCGAAATCAACAAGGCCGGTGGTGTGCTGGGGCGGCCCATCGAGCTGGTGGAGCGGGACGACGGCGGCATCCCGGCGCGTGGCATCAAGG
>NZ_JAELUD010000098.1:0-11955 GCF_016429185.1 Aquitalea sp. ASV11 | reverse complement strand
GGCCAGCACCACGGCTTTTTGCTCTCTTCTAGCCGTTGCCAGTTGCGCGGCCAGTTGTGCCAGCCAGCCGGCGCGGTCGGCGTCGGTCAGGGCAATGCCTGCCTGCATGCGGGCAATGTTTTCCGGTGGATGAAAGCGGTCGCCTTCGATGTAGGTTGATGACAGGGCGGCAGCCAGTGCCTGGCCCAGGCTGCTCTTGCCGCAGCCGGCCACGCCCATCACCACAATGTTCGGAGTTTTCATGTTAGCGCTAACAAATTGAGGTAAAAAAATTTGCCTGAGCAATCTGGCGCGATGTTAGCGCTAACAACATCGGCGCGGCAATCAAATCATGTGCTGCATGGCAGCAATGCCAGTACGGGCAGACAGGGGGCTTGCAGCTTGTGCGGGACGGCGCTCAGGAACTGCCGCGTATCTTGAGCTGGAAGCCTAGATCCAGCTTTTGCGACGTCATGGCTTCGCCATTCAGCTGTTGCAGCAACAGGCGTGCGGCAGCCGCGCCAATGTCAAAGCGTGGCGTGGCAATGCTGCTGAGGGCGGGGGTGGTCCAGGCGGCGGCTTGCAGGTCGTTGAAGCCGCCGATGGCCAGTTGTGCGGGCACAGCGATGCCGCGTTGCTGGCAACGGGCAATCGCGCCGATGGCCAGGTCGTCATTGCAGCAGAAAATACCGTCACAGTCAGGGTGGGCAGCCAGCAGCGCATCCAGCATGTCGGCACCCATTTGCATGCTGGAAGGGGAAGGATTCAGCCATTCCAGCGCCGGGTCGTGACAGCTGGCTTCTTGCAATGCCGAACGATAGCCATGCAGCCGCTTGATCACCCGTTCGTCCAGCTGTGCACCCAGAAAGGCGATACGGCGCTTACCGCGCGCAAGCAGATGGCGGGTCATGCTGGCACCAGCGGCTTCCTGGGAAAAGCCGACACAGGGCCTGTCGTCTTCACTCAAGTCCATCATGTACACCGCGGGCAGTGCCTGCTGCGCGACGATCTGGCGGAAGGCGGGCAACTGGTTCAGCCCGGTGACCAGCAGGCCATCCGGGCTGTGCTGCAAATAGGCACGCAACAGGGCCAGCTCTTCGTCGTCGCTGTAATGAGTATTGCCGATCAGCATCTGGTAACCGGCAGGCTGCAAGACTGACTCGATACCAGCCAGTGCATCAATGAAAACGGTATTGCTCAGTGAGGGAATCAGCACCAGTACGGTATGGGAGCGGGCCGAGGCCAGCTGGCGCGCAGAACGGTTGGGCACATAGCCCAGCTGTTCCACCACCTGCAGGATTTTCTCACGCAGGGCGGGAGACACGCGCTCTGGCGAGTGCAAGGCGCGAGAGACGGTAATGGCACTGACACCGGCGGCCTGGCCGACATCATGCATGGTGACGCCAGTGCCGGAACGCAAGCGGGGTTTTCTGGACATGCGGGACCTGATCTGCTGTGAATGGCCAGGCCAACTGGCCTGATGGCGGGATTGTAACGCAGGCGGCGTGCCGGCTGCTGGCAGATCTATACCGCAGATGGTTTGAAAATGGACTGGCTGCGGTTATAGTGCCCCTCCCTAAAGTACAGGATGTGGCCAGTACAAAATGGCATGATGCTGGCCTTGCCAACAATGAGAAAACTGGTATTAGCCGTCTTGCTACTGGCGCTGGGCGCTTGTGACAAGGACGGGGCGGTAAAACTGCCGCGCGAAGTGAAAACACTGGCCCAGTTGGGCGAAACAGTCGTGCGCCAGCTGGATGTAAGCGGCACAGGCCAATCCGCACGGGCGGATCGGGCTCAGGACAAGGTGGAGCTATCGCCACTGGTGCGTGGAGAAAAGGCTGTTGGGCACCGCGACTTCATCGCCGCCAAACGTGTATTGCCCAGGGTATTTGCCGGCATGCAGCAGGATTTCTACTGCGGTTGCTCATATGAGGGCAAAGAGGTGGACTGGCTGTCCTGTGGCTATGTGCCACGCAAGAATCCGGAGCGGGCCAAGCGTATCGAATGGGAACATGTGGTGCCTGCCTGGGTGCTGGGACATCAGCGCCAGTGCTGGCAGGCAGGTGGACGCAAGAATTGCGCGACCAATGATGCGGTTTTCCGGCAGGCGGAGGGGGATCTGAACAATCTGGTTCCGGCCGTGGGCGAGGTGAATGCCGATCGCAGCAATCTGTCCTATGGCGCCTGGGCCAAGCAGCCGACACGCATTTACGGCCAGTGTGGCACGGTGGTGGACTTTGCCGGCAAGCGGGTGCAACCGCGCGAGGAAGTGCGCGGGCGTGCTGCCCGCATCACCTTGTACATGCATCAGCGCTATGGTTTGAACATGAGCCGGCAGGACCGGCAACTGATGTGTGCCTGGGCAAGGCAGTACCCGGTGGATAGCTGGGAGACACGCCGTAATGCGCGCATTGTCAGCCTGCAAGGGGAGGGCAATTATCTGGTCAGCCAGCCGCAGCGGCTGGCGGAACTATGCCAGTAAGCGCCGCTGACAAAACCCCTGTTGTTGCGTTGCGCCTCCTTGCCGTACCCTGGTAGTGTCGGCGTCGGCGCGCCTTGTCCCAGGGACACTACGCTATTTTGTCAGCCGCTCTGACTCAGAACGGCTGACAGCCAGACTTACCCGGCGGCGGTTTTGCGACGGCGGCTGGTGGCAGGCTTGCTGCTGGCTGCCGGTTCGGTCTGTGGTGCAGCGCTGTCGGCCTTGCCGGCTTGTTCCGGGCTGCTGGCTTCTGCTGCTTCCACACTGGTTTCAACCACAGCTACCGGTACTGTGCTGCTGTTGTCGGCACGCAGGTCCGGGGCGATCTCGGTCAGCAGCTGCTCCAGCAGCTTGCTGCGGGCGGCGATGTGGTGATCAAATCGCCAGTCTTTCAGCAGGTCGAGGGCAACTTCGAAATAGCGCATATCGATCTGGTACAGGCTGCCGAGGTCAAAAGCACGTCCCATTTCCAGCGCCGCTGCCAGATCCTTGAGTACCTGGACTTGTTCCGGGTCCTGGTTTTCTTCAATGAATCGACGGATTTTCTTGGCGGCATTCATGGTAATGATCCTTGCTGGTACGGTGTATTACTGAACGGAGCAGTCATAACAACTGTACATAAATGTTGTAAAAGCAAGGCACAGTCTGCCACAGGCAATGCGAATAAATTATTACCTTTTCATGACAAATAGTCATTCTGTCATGATTTAACCCGATTTTTCATGCTGTATGGATGTGTCGGCTTGTGATCAAACAGGATTGCAAGCCAGCAGCCACAGCAAGACATCTGCGCTGGCTGCCGCTGGCATTACAGGCTGTGATTGGCATCAAAGCGCACGTTCAGCACGCCTTCCTGCACATCAAGGCAGTATTGCGGCCAGCGCATGTCTGGCCACAACAGTTCGGCCATCAGGGTTTGAGGATGGTAGGCCGCCGTGTAGAGCGTGCCATAGCCACGCCCATAGGCGGTCTGGAACAAGGGTGGCCGCAACAGGGTCCGTACCACCTCATCCGCATGCTTTGCCTTGCGCACCCCCTGGCTCAACATCCATTCACGTTCTTCTGACAATGTCGCCCTGGCATGGGCCTGCCATTCCACCCCATGCTGATGGTTGGCCACCGCCGGGCGATGCACCACTTCGGCCGGCCGGTCCGGTGCGACAAATACCGTGGCCCAGTGGCTGTGCTGGTCCAGCAGGCTGATGTTGTAGGTCATGTGTACCGGCAGCCGCTGCAGGATGGCTATGGCTTCGGCGGTGTTGCTGGCTACCTCCAGCAGGTAACGCAGCACCAGCGGAATGCCGAAACCTTCGCCCACTGCCGTGCGCCCGCCAAAGGACAGGGAAACGGCGAGGCCGTCTTCGTTGATGCCATCCAGCGCGCCCCACAGGCAGTCACTCATCACCAGCACCTGGCGGCCCAGCCAGCGTGTAGCCAGCCAGCTGCCTTCCAGCAGGGCTGGAGCGTAGTCGTAATTGCGTGCCAGAACAGGCACTTCCTGCCCGGTCGGGTCCAGCCAGACGGCCTGCGAACAGCCGGTGATATAGGATGGCGGACACCATTGCGACAGGAAGCGGGCTTCCAGATCGCCACCGCCAGCCAGTTCGCACAATTGCTGATACAGCCCGGACAGCTCCGGCATGTGCTGGCGCAGTGCGCGCCGTCCTGCCAGGTAAGAGGGCCGTGCCCGGTAGCCATCGCGCAGGAACCACTGCTGATAGGCGGGCCAGCGTAATTGAAACAGTGCTTGCCAGCGTGCTCCCGGCGTATCTTCTCGTATCGCTTCAAATGTACAGCGCATGTGTCTCACTGGGGCTGAGGCCACCGCCGTGCTGCAGGCGACTGCCAGGTTGTTAGCGGGGACTACAGGATCTTGAAGGCACCGGGTGCAGGCAGGCTTTCATCATGCACTGCCATGATGGGCTTGGCCGCATAGTATTTCTTGATGCCGGCTATCCAGTGGCGCGCGCGGTCATTGAGTGCAAAGTCGTCGCTCATCGAACGGCCGCGGGTAATCAGGATGCCCAGGTCCGCCCCCTCATAACGATAGTCGCCCGGCCCGCTGATGCGCAGGAAAAAGGCTTCGTTTTCCGACTCGATATCCTGGCGCTTGTAATCGAAGCGATGGTAGGACACCGAGCCGTCTTCTGCCATGCGGTAGATGCCGGTGGCCGGGGCATGGGTGATGATGTCCACATTGTTGGCGGTATGCTTGATCACCAGCTGGCTCCAGCTGTCGATGAAGGCCGGGTTGGCCCAGCGGGCGTTCAGTTCTTCCACATCCAGTTCAAAGTCGATGCCGGAAAATTCCAGCAGATGGAACAGGAACAGCGGCACATCGGCATAGGCAAAGGCTGCGTGGTTGGTCATCGGGCTGGCACCGCAAATGCGCGGATTCAGCTCGCCCAGGTAGACTTCGTCAGTGTCCTTATCGATCAGGAAGTCCAGATCGAAATAGCCACGGTAGCCTTCAGCCATCAGCTGGTTGCCAAAACGGTAAGCCATTTCGCGTGCCTTGGCGCGTACTTCTTCACTGAAGGCGCCGGGGAAGATTTCATTGCCGCACCAGCCGCCGCGATAGGGGGTCAGCTCCGGTTCGCCCACCACCTCGGTAAGCAGTGGCCCCACCAGGGTGCCGCTGCGGGTGGCACAGGCTTCCAGCGTGGCACCACGGCAGTTGATGCGCTTCATGATCTTGACCTCAGGGTCCTGGATGATGTCCTGGGCGTGGCGGTCGAAATCGGCTTCGCTGGAAATGAAGAAGGTGGTGTGGCCGGAGTCGCCAAAGGCGGTTTGCACTACCAGCTGTTCGCCCAGGCCATGCGCGTCGGCGATCTCGCGCAGGTGGGCATAGCTATCCACCTTGCACAGGGCGTTGGGGACAGAGGGCACTCCGGCCTTGTTGCCGATGCGGACGGTTTCCATCTTGTTGTCGCAGCGCTCGCGCAAGCTGGCGCTGGGAAACCATACTTCGATGCCCAGTTCATGGCATAGCCGTTCGGTTTCTGCATCGAACATCAGGAATACCGCCACCGGTCGACCTCCGGCGCGCTCGACATAATCCACCACGTCCTTGTGCTGCAGCAGGTAGTTATTGATGTCTTCGATGGACTGGAATTCTTCGTGCGGCAACTGTGGCGGCACAAAGACATTGGGGTGGCGGCCATCGAAACAGTCGATGTAGTTGATGTATTTGAAGCGGTTCACCCACTGGTCTATGCCCAGCAAATTGAAATTGGTGGCGCTGATGAAGTAGATCGGCCGTTCATTGCGGTGAAACAGCAGGCGCAGATCGGAAATATTACTGACTTTTTGCATGGTTGGTTCTCCCTGAACGGCTCGCGGTGGTGTTTTTGCTGTCTGGTGCTGCCGGCTGGCGGTTGATATGGATTGCAGCCACTGCCGGCAATGGCGCAGCCAGCGCATGGCCATGGCACTGGCTATCATTGCGGGTCTTGCTCATTGCCTGACGTGGCCGGTAGGGCCGGGTTGTCCGGCACGGGGCCGCCTGGGCCGGACAGCCCGCTCTGGTCGTGGTCGCCCGGTTTGACCAGCGGCCCCAGCGTATGCAGGAAGCCATCCACCCCGCTGTCGCGCTGATAAACGGGGAATTCACACCGGCGATCGCGAAAGCTCTTCAGGGGCTGGCCCAGGCCACGCAGGCCGCGTTCGCGTTCGCGCCTTACCTTGTCGAAATCCACTTCCACCGGGATGATTTCCGCGCCCGACCCGGCCTGGTGCAATACATGACCGGACGGGTCCACCACGATGGAGCGGCCCGTGCCGCCATCGCCCACGCCGTTGATGTCTAAGAAATACAGCTGGTTGGTGGCGGCAGAGGCGCAGGCAATGGCCAGCTCCACCTCGCGGTCTATGGTGTCGGTCATGGTGGGGTGCAGGATGACTTCCGCCCCCATGGCTGCCAGGGTGCGGGTGGTTTCCGGAAACCACATGTCGTAGCAAATGGAGATGCCGAAGCGGCCTGCACCCGGTACGTCAAACACCACAAACCGGTCACCGGCGGTAATGCCTTTTTCGTAAGGCAGGAAGGGAAACAGCTTGCTGAAGCGGGCGATGACTTCGCCCTGCGGGTTGATGACCGGGCTGGTATTGAAAATGCAGCCATCACGCTGTTCGAACAGCGAGCCGGGAATCAGCCATACGCCATGGCGCGCGGCAATCCGGCACAGCCGCTCTTCGGCCTCTCCCGGCATGGTTTCGGCACGCAGTGGATTGGGGCCGTAGGCTGCCAGCTCGGAAAACAGCACCATATCCACCCAGGGAAAACGGTGTTTGACATGGGCGACGTAGTGCCCCATGCGGGTGATGTTTTCTTCGAAGGCGGAAACCGGCATCTGGATGCCGGCAATGGCGAAGCGTTTCAAGGTCTCTCCCGATTGATGACTGATGCGCGATACCGGGTGGCAGGCGTTTCAGTGGTGGCTGGGAGAGCAGTCTACAAATGCGGGAAGTCGGCCAGAAATAGCCGATTTCTGATTATGCTGGCAGGAAATGGCTGGTCGATTGCCAGGGATTTTTACTTGATATGTCAGGTGAAAATGGCGGCCATCCGGAAAATGCCATGCAGGCCGGGACAGCCGCCAAGCGCACTGTGGGGCGGCTGGCCGGGCAAGCCGCAGTAGCTAGCGTTCGAGCAGGCGGTAGCCCACGCCGGTTTCAGTGAGGATGTGCTGCGGCATGGCCGGGTTGTCTTCCAGCTTTTGCCGCAAATGTCCCATGTAGACGCGCAGGTACTGGTTGTGCTCGGAAAAGGATGGCCCCCATACCGCCAGCAGCAGTTCGCGGTGGGTGATGACCTTGCCGCTGTTGCGGATCAGGGTAGCCAGCAAGCGGTATTCGATGGGGGTGAGGTGGATGGGGTTGCCATGCTTGCTGACGGTGCGGTTGACCAGATCCACTTCGATGGGGCCAAAGCCAAAGGTTTGCACCGGGGCGGCACTGCCCTGGTTGCGCCGCCGCAGCAGGACACGGATACGCGCCATGCACTCGGCCACGCCAAACGGTTTGGTCAGGTAGTCGTCGGCACCGGCATCCAGCGCCAGTACCTTTTCCGTTTCCTGGGTACGGGCGGAGAGCACCAGAATGGGCAGGTCGGTCCACTCGCGCAGCTGGCGGATCACTTCAATGCCGTTCATGTCCGGCAGGCCCAGGTCCAGTATCACCAGGTCCGGTTTGCGGGTGGCCACTTCAATCAGGCCTTGCTTGCCGGTTTCGGCTTCGTGCACCACCCAGTTGTCGCCATCCAGTGCCGAGGCCAGAAAACGGCGGATGGGTTTTTCGTCCTCGATGACCACCAGGTGGACAGGTGTTTCACTCATGGCTGGATTTCCTCGTCGCCGGGCAGGGCCGGCATCTGGCTGACCGGCAGGGTAAAGCAGAAGGCGGCACCGTGTGGCTGGCGGTTGCTGGCGGTAATCTGGCCGCCGTGTGCTTCGACAATGCTGCGGCAGATGGCCAGGCCAAGGCCCACACCCGGTGTGGTGGATTCGCTGTTGCCGCGGCTGAATTTGTCGAACAGTTTTTGTTCCAGTCCACTGGGCAGGCCGGGGCCGTCATCCTGCACGCAAACGCGTATTGTAGCGCCCTCCGGCTGGGCCAGCAGGGTGATATGGCTGCCGGGCGGCGTATATTTGGCCGCGTTTTCCAGCAGGTTCACCAGTACGCGCTCAATCAGCACGGCATCGTATTCCAGCACCGGCAAATCACTGGCCAGTGCCACCTCCAGCTGATGTCCTTGCAGATTGCGCTGGCAAGCCCGCAGCGCGCTGCCCACCACGTCATCCAGCAGTTGCCAGGCCTTGTTGAGTTTGACGCCGGATTGCAGCCTGGCCATGTCCAGCAGATTGGTCACCAGATGGTTCATGCGCAGCGATTCTTCCTGGATGGACTGGGCAATGCTGGCTTGTTTGCGCGCATCCACCTGACCTTCCGCCAGCAGGCTGGAGAGGCCGACCAGCGTGGTGAGCGGGGTGCGCAGGTCGTGCGAGATGACGGACAGCACGCTGTTGCGCAAGCGCTCGGACTCCATGGCGACAATGGCGTCCTGTGCCACCTCGACGTAATGCACCCGTTCCAGCGCCAGCGCAATCTGTGCCGCGCAGGTTTCCAGCAGGCGTTGCTGTTCCGGCAGGAAAACCTGATCCACTTGTTCCGGCAACACGGCCAGCACGCCGCGATTACGCATCGGCGCCTTGAGTGGCAGGTAGAGCATGGCATTGGAGGGCAGGGTCTGGGTGCCAAGGCCGGCGGCCTGCTGCTTGTCGTAGACCCATTGCGCCACGCCCAGATCGGCCTGCGCCGTGCTGTCGTTTTCGGCGCGCAGCTGTTCCTGGCTGTTGGGGGTGAGCAGCACGATGCTGGCATTGAACAAGGGTTGCAGGCGGCTGACGGCGATGTCGATGATCTGGTTGGCGGTCAGGGCCGCTGCCAGCTCGCGGCCCAGCTCGTACAGCGCGCGGGTACGGCGTTCGCGATAGGTGGCGATATTGGCTTCAAAGCGCAGCCGGGCCGCCAGCTGGCTGATGATCAGCGCCACGGCAAACATCACGGCGAAGGTGAGCAGATACTGGGTGTCGGATACCGACAGGGACAGCCGTGGCGGCACAAAGAAAAAGTCGAAGGTGGCCACCGATACCAGCGACGCCAGCACGCCGGGGCCGCGGCCAAAGCGTACGGCAATCAGCACCACGGCCAAGAGGTAGAGCATCACCACATTGGACAGGTCAAAAAACGGCGTCAGCAGGCTCACCAGACCGGTGGTCAGCAGACAGGCCAGCAAGGCAGCCACATAGCCGTGGCCATGCTTTTGCCGACTGGCTTCACCAAACAGCAGCCGGTTGAAACCTTCCTGCGGTGCTGTGCTGTCCGGGTCGTGCTCGTGGGATACCACGTAGACATCGACATCATCTGCCTGCCGCGTCAGCTGTTCCAGCAAGGGTTGGCGCAGCAGGCGGCGCAATGGGCCGGCCGAGGACTTGCCCACCACCAGCTTGGAAACATTGCGGCTGCGCGCATAGGCCAGCAGGGTGGCGGCCAGGTCGCTACCGCCCAGTACCGTGGTTTCCGCGCCCAGTTCCTGTGCCAGCTTCAGCCCCTTCATGATGCGGGCACGCTGCGCTTCCGGCAGGCGTTGCAGTGCCGGGGTTTCCACAAATACGGCAATCCAGTCGGCATCCAGGCTGGCGGCCAGCCGCTTGCCGCTGCGCACCAGCTTTTCCGTACCGGGGCCATGCCCCACGCAGATCAGCAAGCGTTCGCGCGCATGCCATACCGGCTTGATTGACTGGTCGGCGCGGTAGGCACGCATTTGCGCATCCACCCGGTCAGCGGTGCGGCGCAAGGCCAGCTCGCGCAGCGCCAGCAGATTGCCCTTGCGGAAGAAGTTTTTTACCGCCCGTTCGGCCTGATGTGCCAGATATACCTTGCCGGCAGCCAGTCGCGCCAGCAGTTCGTCCGGCGGCAGGTCTACCAGCGAAACTTCTTCGGCCTGATCGAACACATGGTCGGGCAGGGTTTCGCGTACCACGATGCCTGTGATCTGGCCCACCACATCGTTCAGGCTTTCCAGGTGCTGCACATTCAGCGTGGTGTAGACATCGATGCCGGCGGCCAGCAACTCTTCCACGTCCTGCCAGCGTTTGCTGTGGCGTGAGCCGGGTACATTGGAGTGGGCGAACTCGTCCATCAGGATCAGTTCCGGCTGGCGTGCCAGTGCGCTGTCCAGATCAAACTCGGCCAGACTGCGCCCCTTGTATTCAATCTGTGTGAGGGGCAGCACTTCAAGCCCATGCAATTGCGCTTCGGTTTCCTTGCGGCCATGCGTTTCCACCACGCCCACCAGTACCTTGCAGCCTTCTTGCTGGCGTACACGGGCAGCACTGAGCATGGCGAAGGTCTTGCCCACACCGGCGCAGGCACCAAAAAAGATTTTCAAACGGCCACGTTGGGCGGCCAGTTCATCCTGCTTGATGGCATCGAGCAGGGCATCGGGATCGGGTCGGGTATCAGTCATCGACTTTCTTTTTCTGGCCGGTCGCAGCCAAACCGCGCAGCGGCCCCGCCTTCCTGGATGGCTGGGTCGCTGCGCGATGTTTACTTGGCGCCCAGGCTGTCCAGTGCCAGGTTGAGCGCCAGCACATTGACACGCGGTTCGCCCAGGAGGCCGAAGGTTTCGCCAATGATGTGGTCATCCACCAGCTTATGCAATCGGGCCAGCGGCATCTGGCGTGCTGCAGCGACACGCTCCATCTGGTAGTAGGCGGCAGCGACGGAGATGTCCGGGTCCAGCCCGCTGGCGGATGCGGTTACCAGATCAACCGGTACGGTTGCCGTCTGGGTGGGATGTGCCTTGCGCAGGCGTTCCAGATTGCCTTTGACAGCATCCAGTTGGGCCGGGTTGGTGGGGCCCAGGTTGGAGCCGCCGGAACTGCCGGCATTATAGGCTTGCGGGCTGGTGGCGGAGGGGCGGCCCCAGAAATACTGCTTGCCAGAGAAGTTCTGGCCGATCAGCTGCGAGCCGATGATCTGGCCGTTTTGCTCGATCAGGCTGCCATTGGCCTGATACGGAAACAGCAACTGGGCGAGGCCCGTGGTCAGCAGCGGATAGGCCAGCCCGGTGATGGCCGACAGGATGACAAACAGCACCAGTGCCGGGCGCAGGGTTTTGAGCATGATGATTTCCTTTATGTCAGGGGCGGGGGTCAGACCAGACCGGCCGCGCCCAGCAGCATGTCGATCAGCTTGATGCCGGCAAAAGGCAGCAGCAGGCCGCCCAGGCCGTAGATCAGCAAATTGCCGCGCAGCAGTTCGGCTGCGCTTCTGGCGTGGTATTTCACCCCTTTGAGTGCCAGCGGAATCAGGAACACGATGATCAGCGCATTGAAGACCACGGCGGACATGATGGCCGAGGCCGGGCTGTTCAGGCCCATCACGTTCAGCGCGCCCAGTTGCGGATAGGTGCTGGCAAAGGCAGCCGGGATGATGGCGAAATACTTGGCCACATCATTGGCAATGGAGAAGGTGGTGAGCGAGCCGCGGGTCATCAGCATCTGTTTGCCGATTTCGACAATCTCGATCAGCTTGGTCGGGTTGGAGTCCAGATCCACCATATTGCCGGCCTCTTTTGCCGCCTGGGTGCCGGTGTTCATCGCCACCGCCACGTCGGCCTGGGCCAGCGCTGGTGCGTCATTGGTGCCGTCTCCGGTCATGGCCACCAGCTTGCCTTCGGCCTGATGGCTGCGAATCAGCTTGAGCTTGGCTTCCGGCGTGGCTTCGGCCAGAAAGTCGTCCACCCCGGCCTCGGCGGCAATGGCGGCGGCGGTCAGCGGGTTGTCGCCGGTGATCATGATGGTCTTGATGCCCATCTGGCGCAGCTCGGCAAAGCGCTCCTTGATGCCGCCCTTGACGATGTCTTTCAGCTCGATCACCCCCAGCGCACGATTGCCTTCGGCCACCAGCAGCGGGGTAGAACC
>NZ_JAELUD010000097.1:0-12084 GCF_016429185.1 Aquitalea sp. ASV11 | reverse complement strand
ACAACAAGATACGACCACAACAAATCGTGACGCTTAGCCCGGCTGGGCGCTGTGCACTGCGGTACTGTCCGGCTGCACCGCGCACTGGCGATAACGGGCCAGCCAGTCAGTCAGCACGGCACTGGCATTGGCCGGCAGGTGCAGACGCAGCTTGCTGCGTCGCCACAGGATGTCCTCGGCACTGGTAGCCCATTCCTGATCCACCAGATAACTCAATTCGGCTTCATATACGCCGGGCAGCACTTCTTCGCCCAGGTCGACCAGGCTGCGGGCACTGCCGATCAGCGTATGCAGCCGCGTGCCGTAGCTTTTCACATAGCGCTGCACCAGAGCAGCAGGCAGCCATGGATAGCGCTGCTGGCTGGCCGCCAGGAAAGCCGCCGCATCGGCATTCGGCATGTCGCCACCGGGCAACGGTACACCGGCCGTCCAGGTGGCTTGGTGATTACCCAGCAGTGGGGCCAGGCGGTCGACGGCTTCTTCCGCCAGCTTGCGGTAGGTGGTGATCTTGCCGCCAAACACCGACAGCATCGGCGCACCGTTACTGTCCAGTTCCAGCGAATAATCACGCGTCACGCTGGAAGCGTTGCTGGCTTCATCGTCCAGCAACGGGCGCACGCCGGAATAGGTGCTCAACACGTCGTCCGGGCCAATCTGGCTATTGAAATAGCGGTTGCTCATGCGGCACAAGTAGTCCACTTCGTCGCCATCAATCTGCACGCTGCCGGGGTTGCCGTGGTATTCCACATCGGTGGTGCCGATCAGGGTGAAGTCGTTTTCGTACGGGATGGCAAAAATGATGCGCTTGTCCGGGTTCTGGAAAATATAGGCATAGGGGTGATCAAACAGCTTTTTCACCACGATGTGGCTGCCTTTCACCAGACGGATGGACTTGGGCGATGGCAGCTGCAAGGTGTCTTTCAGCAGGCTTTCCACCCATGGGCCGGCGGCGTTCACCACGGCGCGCGCCCTCACCTGCTCCTGACGACCATCTTCGTGTTGCAAGGTGCACAGCCAGTGCTCGCCTTCGCGCCGCGCCGCCACACAGGCGGTACGGGTGACAATGCGCGCACCGTGCTCGGCGGCCGCCATGGCGTTGAGCACCACCAGCCGGGCATCCTGCACCCAGCCGTCGGAATAGACAAAGCCACGCTTGAATGCGGCTTTCAGCGGTGCGCCGGAGGGGTGCTTGGCAAAGCTGATGGTTTCCGAGCCGGGCAGTACTTCGCGCCTGGCCAGATGGTCGTACAGGAACAGCCCGCAGCGGATCATCCATTCCGGGCGCTGGGCCTGGTCGTGCGGCATGACAAAGCGCAAGGGCCAGATGATGTGCGGCGCGGCCTTGAGCAGCACTTCGCGCTCCTGCAGCGCCTTGCGCACCAGACCGAACTCGTAATATTCCAGATAGCGCAGGCCGCCATGAATCAGCTTGGTGCTGGCCGATGAGGTATGCGCGGCCAGATCGTCCTTTTCGCACAGCAGCACCGACAGGCCGCGGCCAGCCGCATCACGTGCGATACCGGCACCATTGATGCCGCCGCCAATCACCATCAGGTCATAGAGTTTCACAGTGCAATCCTCGGTCTTGTCTGTATCCGGCCTGCTCCTGTGAGCTACAGGGCAAGAAGGCGGATTCTGCTTGTTGATGCTGTCTAGCATAGAAGCATACGAAGGCTAATTCAACACAAAATGTTCGTTTATGTTCGTTTTGTGCGCCGCAATGTGCGTATTGACCACAACATTCTTTGTTTTGTATTCCATTTATCGCCCATCCGCTGGACCAGCCATGTCGCGGACGAAAAAAAAGCCACCCGCAGGCGGCTTGCCGGCCCCGCCAGCGGCGGGGCACCAGGAGCAACAGGTTTACAGATGGGTATAAGTGAGTGCCGCCAGCGTGCCACCCAGCAAGGAACCGACTACCGGCACCCAGGCATAGCCCCAGTCGCTGGAACCCTTGCCCGGAATGGGCAGCAGCGCATGCATGATGCGCGGTGCCAGATCACGCGCCGGGCTCATCGCATAACCGGTGGTGCCGCCCAGCGACACGCCGATACCCAGTACCAGCAAGGCCACTGGCAAGGCATCCATCGCACCCAGCGACAGCTTGGGCGCCACCATGCTGAGAATGGCAAACACCAGCACGAAGGTGGCCAGCACCTCGGACAACAGATTGCCCGGCAGGCTGCGGATGGCCGGACCGGTGCAGAAGGTGGCCAGCTTCAAATCCGCGCAGTCGGTGGTTTCGTAATGCTTGCGGTACATCACCCACACCAGCAGCGCACCCATCATGCCGCCCAGCATCTGGGCCAGGATGTAACCCGGAGCACGTGCCCATTCAAACTTGCCGGCCACCGCCAGCGCCACGGTGACGGCAGGGTTCAGGTGCGCACCACTGATGGCCGCCACGCTGAATACGCCGACAAACACCGCCATCGCCCAGCCAAAGGCAATCACGATCAGGCCGCTGTTATGGCCCTTGGTATTGTTCAGCAGCACATTGGCCACCACGCCATTGCCCAGCAACACCAGCAGGGCCGTTCCGATAAATTCACCAAACAAAGGGTTCATGCAGGGTCTCCGCGCCATGACTCCCGCTACCACCGGCTACTCTGGCCAGTGGCTGCTCTTTCATGACGTCAGTTACTGGAAGCAGGCCAGGGCGGGACGATCTTGCTGTCGTCCGGCTCCGGCTGCTGCCATTCATCACACAAGGAAATCACACAGCCGGACCGCTGGCAGCAAGCCCCCTGTGCACGACCCGGGCATGGCCGTGACAGGAATGGCGGCGGCTGTGTGCAGGAAGGTCATCAGGCGTCGGCCCAGGCCTTGGCGGCATTGACTGCGCGCACCCAGCCACGGACATTGGCATCGACCTGTTCAGCCGCCATGCCTTGCCGGAAGCGACGGTCCAGCTGCCACTGGCCCTGGATGTCCTCCACCCCCGCCCAGTAACCCACGGCCAGACCAGCCAGATAGGCCGCGCCCAGCGCGGTGGTTTCGGTAATCTTCGGCCGTACCACGTCCACACCGAGGATGTCGGACTGGAATTGCATCAGCAGTTCGTTGACGGTGGCACCGCCATCCACACGCAGTTCGGCAATGGCCATGCCGGCATCGGCTTCCATCGCCTTGAGCACGTCCATGGTCTGATAGGCAATGCTGTCCAGTGCGGCGCGGGCAATGTGCGCGGCCTTGGTTCCCAGCGTGGCGCCGACGATGGTGCCGCGCGCGTCCTGGTTCCAGTGCGGTGCACCCAGGCCGGCAAAAGCCGGAACGAGGTAGACGCCGTCACTGTCGGCCACCTCCTGTGCCAGCGGGCCGACATCGGCCGAGTGGCGGATGATGCCCAGGCCGTCGCGTAGCCATTTCACTACCGCACCACCAATGAAAATCGACCCTTCCAGCGCGTAATGCACCTTGCCATCCACTTGCCAGGCAATGGTGGTCAGCAGCTTGTTGGTGGATTCAATCGGCTGTTCACCGGTATTCATCATCATGAAGCAGCCGGTACCGTAGGTGTTTTTCACCATGCCCGGACGGGTACACTGCTGGCCGAACAAGGCGGCCTGCTGGTCGCCGGCCACGCCGGCAATCGGGATTTCCACCCCCAGATGGGCGGCATGGGTGTGGCCGTACACTTCGCTGGAGCTTTTCACTGCCGGCAGCATGCTGGCCGGAACGCTCAGGATGTCCAACAGTTCGGCATCCCACTCCAGGGTGTGGATGTTGTACAGCATGGTGCGCGAGGCATTGGACACGTCGGTCACGTGTACCTTGCCGTGGGTGAAGTTCCAGATCAGCCAGCTGTCCACGGTGCCGAAGGCCAGCTTGCCAGCCTCGGCACGGGCACGCGCGCCCGGCACATTGTCCAGAATCCACTTGATCTTGCTGCCGGAGAAATAGGCATCCACCAGCAGGCCGGTCTTGTTGCGGATGGTGTCGGCCAGGCCGCGTTCTTTCAGCTGATCGCAGAAGGCGGCGGTGCGGCGGTCTTGCCAGACGATGGCGTTATACACCGGCAGGCCGGTTTCGCGATCCCACACAATGGTGGTTTCACGCTGGTTGGTAATGCCGATGGCGGCAATGCTGCGGCCATCGATACCGGCCTTGGCCACGGCTTCGGCAGCCACACCGGCCTGCCCGCCCCAGATTTCCTGTGGGTCGTGTTCCACCCAGCCCGGCTGGGGGTAAATCTGGCGGAATTCCTTTTGCGCCAGCGATACGATGTCGCCGGCCTGGTTGAACAGAATGGCACGCGAACTGGTCGTGCCCTGATCCAGCGCCAGAATGAACTGGTTCTTCATGTGAGGTGTCTCCTTGGCAATCCAAAGGCCGTTGCTGGCCGAGCGTTTTTGCTGACTGGTTTTGACGGCAACGCCACAGGCCCTGCGCAAGGCGGGGTGGGCGGGCAATCTTTGTTATGTTGTTTTTTGTATTTATATTGTTCGTTTTATTTTCGGCTCATTCTAGTTAACACGCTTCAGCTGTCAATCAATACGCATGAAACTTTCGTCACTAGCCTGATTCCGACCACGTACCGGCATGGCAATGCCGTTTTTGCAGCGCAAGATAGCCGAAATGCAAATGGTCTGTAAGCCTTTCACTACAAGGATTTGGCATTTTCTTGCTTTGCAGCAAACATCACCATTCGCCAGACGAGGCAAAATAACAACACCAGCGTCAGACAGCGCAAGCAAAACGCACATATCACGCACCCGGAATATTTCCCGACTGACAAGGTGGCAACACCCCGCCCAAGTGCCTGCAAGGTAGCAAAGCCACTACATGCCAGTTGTGGCAGCATGGCAAAAACCAAGAGACAGCCGTTGGCAATCCGCCAGCAGATCAGGTCCCCGGACAACACCGCGCCACGGCCACGCAGGCCGGCATCGACAAGGACAAGTACATGCTCCGCAATACCAAGATTCTCGCCACGCTGGGCCCGGCATCCAGCACCCCGCAGCAAATCCTGGCGCTGGCCCGCGCCGGGGTGAACGTATTCCGTCTGAACATGAGTCATGGCAGCCATGACGACCACCGCGCCCGGCTGGCTGCCATCCGCGCTGCCGAAACCGAAATGGGCCGCCCCATTGGCGTGCTGGTGGATCTGCAAGGCCCCAAGCTGCGCATTGGCACCTTTCCGCAAGGGCCGGTCACCGTGCGCGTCGGCCAGCCCTACCGCTTTGTGCTGGACCAGGTGGACGGCGATGCCAGCCAGGTCACCCTGCCGCACCCGGAAGCCTTTGCCGCGCTGGAACACGGCCATCACATCCTGGTGAATGACGGCAAACTGTCGTTCCACGTGGAACGTGTGCAGGACCGGGTGATTGAAACCACCGTGGTGGTAGGCGGCGAGCTGTCCGACCGCAAGGGTTTCAACCTGCCGCAGACCATCCTGCCGCTGTCGGCCATTACCCCGAAAGACCGCAAGGACGCCGAATTCGCGCTGCAGGAAGGCGCAGACTGGATTGCGCTGTCCTTTGTGCAAACGGCTGCAGACGTACGCGAACTGCGCCAGATGATAGGCAGCAGCGTGGGCATAGTGGTGAAGATTGAAAAACCGTCGGCCGTGGACCAGTTGGACGAGATTGCCGAGCTGGCCGACGCGGTGATGGTGGCGCGTGGCGATCTGGGCGTGGAACTGCCGCCGGAAGACGTGCCGGTGGTACAGCGCCGCATCGTGCACCAGTGCCGCCACCTGGGCCGTCCGGTAATTGTGGCAACCCAGATGCTGGAATCCATGATTACCGCCCCCACCCCCACCCGTGCCGAAGCCAACGACGTGGCCACCGCCGTGTATGAAGGTGCCGACGCGGTGATGCTGTCGGCGGAAACCGCCGCCGGCTCCTTCCCGGTGGAAGCAGTACAGATCATGGACCGGGTGATCCGCCGCGTGGAAAGCGCACCGGACTACCGCCGCGTGATGGCACTGGACTACAGTGCCGCCGACGCGCCGGAACAGGCCGATGCCATTGCCGCCTGCGTACGCAAGGTGGCTGCCATCCTGCCGGTCACCGTCTCTGCCGCCTTCACCACCTCCGGCTCCACCTGCCTGCGCCTGGCACGCGAACGGCCACATACCCCCATCATGGGCATCTCGCCCCGGCTCAGTACCGCCCGCCGCCTGACCCTGGTATGGGGCGTGGTGGCCTATAACGGGCCGGATGCGGAAAACCTGGAAGACATGGTGGTGAAAACCACCTTCTGCGCCACCAAGCTGGGGCTGGCCGAACAAGGCAAGCCGATGGTGATCATCGCCGGTGTGCCATTCGGTACGCCGGGTGCCACCAACCTGCTGCGCATCGTCTATCCCTGATCATCCATCTTGGCAATCTGCCGCATGAAAAAAGCCGCCAGTGCATCATCCACTGGCGGCTTTTCATTTGTTGCTGCCGAAGTTGGCAGAACCCGGACATCAAGGTGAAGCAGCGACGCGATTCATGCGCCCGGCCAGCACCGGCAGGCTTTGCAAGAAGTCATCCAGCGCTGCCGCCCACAGCGCGGCCGGGTGACGGCTCAGGCCATGGCCATCGCCATCTGCCACCGCAGGCGCATGGACAAAGCGGGTGGGGCTGCCACCAGCGGCGAATGCCTGGTGCCATGCCACTGGTTCATCCGGCCCCCAGTACTGGTCGTTTTCGGCATACAGCCACAGATTGGGCAATACGGTGTGACGGCCAAAATCACCATACAGGGCGGTCAGAACCTGTGGCTCACAGCTTTGTCCGGGCGATTTTTCCGGATTGCCACCGGCACCACCGGCAAAGTTGATATAGGCCACCACGCCAGGTGGTGCGCTGGCCCCCACCGCCACCGTCAGCAAACCGCCAACCGACTGGCCTTCCAGTACGATGGGCTGACCCGCCCCCCAGGGCTGCCGGGCAATCCAGCGAATCGCCGCCTGCACTGCCGCACCACCTGCCTCGGCGGTATGGCGATAATCCGGGTGACCGCTGCACTGGCCCGGTGCCAGCATGTGCGCGCTGTGATATTCCGGGTCGCCACCGCCGGTATTGCCATAACCGGGCCGGATGGGCGCCACGATGATGAAGCCCTTGGCCAGCCAGTAGGCAATCTGGCTGCGGCCCATGGGGTATTTCAGCTGATGGCGCTCCTGCGTGCTGCCAGCCCGGCCATGGGAAAACAGCAGCACCGGAAACGGGCCATCCCCTGCCGGGCGGTACAGCAGTGCCGGCATGTCCAGTGCGCTGCCAAACAGGCCTGCGCCGGGTAGTGGAATGGTGACTTCCTGCGGGGCGGGCAAACTGGCGGCCTGCACCGGCAGCACCAGGCTGAGGGCCAGCAGCATGGCCCGGCAGTAACAGCGACATTCACGCCACATGGTCTTGCTCCAGAATGTCTGCCAGCAAGGCCGCCAGGCCGGCAGGGTTGTCTTCACTCATGGCATGGCCAGCGTCAGCCAGCACATGCACGGCCACACCATCTTGCGTCAAGCGGGTCAGCGCGGGCTGTGGCAAGGAACGCTCGCCCACCACCACACTGCGCGGCATGGAGAGCGCCAATAACTGGCTGCGCCAGCCGGGTTCACCACCCTGTACCAGCGATACCGCCGCACGGTGCACGGCAGGCGCATGACTGACAGAGAGCGACCCCGCCCATAGCGGGCTGCCTTCACGGCTGGCCAGCCGCGCCATGCGGCGCTGGCCACGGCTGACGAATTCCTGCTCGCTCATGGCCGCCAGTGCGCGGCTGAACACCCCGCCGCCGGCATCCAGATTCGGCTCCAGCAACACCAGCCGCGCCACCTTGTCCGGGCGCAGGCTGCTGGCGGTAATGGCCACGGCCCCGCCCATGCTGTGGCCGACGATGTCCAGCTGCGGCAGGCCGAGATGATCGATCAGGCCCGCCACGGTTTCGGCATGCGCGGCCACGCTGTAGGCAAAGTCGTCCGGCCGGTCGGAAAAACCGGCACCCAGCAAATCCAGCAGCAGACGCCTGCGCCCGGCCAGCGCAGGATCGGCCGCCACGCGGGGAAAGTCGCTGGAAGCAGCACAGCCCAGGCCATGCACAAACAGCAAGGGCACGCCGTAGCCAGGCAGGTCGTGATAACGCAAAGCACCGTGGGGGGTG
This sequence comes from Aquitalea sp. ASV11, assembly GCF_016429185.1. Taxonomy (NCBI): domain Bacteria; kingdom Pseudomonadati; phylum Pseudomonadota; class Betaproteobacteria; order Neisseriales; family Chromobacteriaceae; genus Aquitalea; species Aquitalea sp. ASV11. Next base: position 3,993 of record NZ_JAELUD010000097.1, on the reverse strand, counting down.
TGAAATACTTGCATGAGGGTGAGAGGAAACAGGTGAAATGAGCGTGGCTCAGTCTACCGCAGCCATGTGACAAGCGGCAGATGCAGACAGAATGAAAATGGAATGTAAAACAGGCCGCATCGTGCGGCCTGTCATGGTTCATCCTTGCTGGGGAAGATCAGTTCTTGCTGTAGATCTGGTCAAACACGCCGCCATCGGCAAAGTGTTTTTTCTGCGCGCTGCGCCAGTCGCCAAACACGTCCTTGAGGGTGAACAGCTTCACCTTGGGGAACTGGCTGGCGTATTTGGCCGCAATCTTGGGGTCACGCGGGCGGTAGTAGTTTTCTGCGGCAATGGTCTGGCCTTCCGGGGTGTACAGGAACTTCAGATAGGCCTCAGCCTGCTTGCGGGTGCCTTTCTTGTCCACCACCTTGTCCACCACGGCCACCGGCGGCTCGGCCAGAATGGAGATGGACGGGGTGACGATGTCAAACTTGTCCGGGCCCATTTCCTTTACCGCCAGCACGGCTTCGTTTTCCCAGGCCAGCAATACATCGCCCAGACCACGCTGGGTGAAGGTGAGCGTGGCACCACGTGCGCCGGAATCCAGTACCGGTACGTGCTTGTACAGCTCGGCCACATAGGCACGGGCCTTGGCTTCGTTGCCACCGTTCTTCTTCAGCGCATAACCCCAGGCCGCCAGGTAGTTCCAGCGTGCACCACCGGAGGTTTTCGGGTTCGGGGTAATCACCTGCACGTCATTGCGCACCAGGTCATTCCAGTCCTTGATGTGCTTCGGGTTGCCCTTCTTCACCAGGAACACGATGGTGGAGGTGTAAGGCGAGCTGTTGTCCGGCAGACGGGTTTGCCAGTTTTTCGGCAACAGGCCTTCATCGGCCAGCACATCAATATCGTAAGCCAGGGCCAGGGTGGCGACATCGGCAGCCAGACCATGCTGGATGGACAGCGATTGCTTGCCCGAACCGCCATGCGACTGCTTGATGGTCAGCTCTTCGCCGGTCTTTTTCTTCCATTGCTCGGCAAAGGCCTTGTTCACATCCTGATACAACTCGCGGGTGGGGTCGTAGGACACATTCAGCAGTTCGGCTGCCTTCAGCGGTGTCACAGCCAGCAGCAGCACGGCTGCCAGCGCTTTCAGATTGGTGCGGATAGTCATGAGTGGCTCCTGAGGCGATGGGCGTCGTTGATGGGCACACTGTAATCAGGAATTGCTTAGCACTAGAAATGATTGTTTCTTATTCCATTATTCAAAATAAGTCTAAAAAGCAGTGATGTTTCTGCGCGCATCAAATTACCAAATGAAATATAAAAACAATTATTTATCACTTTTTAGGCTATGGATTCTCACTTATAGTTGCTGCATCTGTTTCCGGGAACCTGTCATGACCACCATTGCCGACGACTTCGATTTCATCATCCAGCCAGGCTGGAGGGGCAGCGCGGCCGATCACTGGCAAAGCCACTGGGAACAGCGCCTCAACGCCATCCGCGTGCAAAACGACAACTGGGAACAGCCGGACCTGGACAGCTGGCTGACCGGGCTGGACCACGCCCTGTCACAGGCACGCCGCCCGGCCATCGTGATTGCCCACAGCCTGGGCTGCATTACCGTGGCGCACTATGCCCGCTTGCAGCCGGGACGGATTGCCGGTGCATTGCTGGTGGCCCCGGCCGATGTGGAAAGACCCTTTGTGCCGCGCGAACTGATGCCGTTTGCCCCCTTGCCGCGCCAGCCACTGCCTTTTGTCAGCCGCGTGGTGGCCAGCGACAACGACCCGTTCTGCAAGTCTGCCCGTGCCGCGCGCATGGCAGGCTACTGGCAAAGCCCGCTCACCTGGCTGCGGCAAGCCGGGCATATCAATGTGGCCTCCGGCCATCAGCAATGGGAAGAAGGACTGGCCCTGCTGCCGCCCTTGCTGGAGCGTGCCCGCGCCCAGGGCAGCCTGGCGGCCTGAGGCCGGGCGGGGAACTGTCATTGACCAAACGTCCTCCTAGCAGCTTTGACCTCACTCTCTGGCGGTGTCACACTGCCAGCCTTGTGTCCCAGATGCCATTGCTAAAAAGGATGTCCCATGTTTGCTGCTAGCCCGATCAAGACCGCCATTGCCGCCCTTGCACTGACCCTGCCGATGCTGGCTCATGCCGATGCCGCACAGGATGCCGCCGCCAAGGAACTGGCCCAGGTGATCGGCCTGAACAATATGCCGAATGATCTGGCCAACCGCACCACCGCTTCTGCCGGCCCGCTGCTGCAGGAATATCTGGTGAAGAACAAGGTGAACCTGAGCCCGGAACAGCAAAAGAAGGCCCAGGACGGCTTCAAGACCTATGCTGATGGCGTGCACAAGACCGCCGCTGACTATTTCAACTCTGCCGCTGTGAAAAAGCAGTTCGAGCAGGAAGTGGTCAAGAGCTACAGCGCGCAGTTCTCTGCCGCGGAAATGCAGCAGATCGTGGCCTTCTACAAGACCCCGGCCGGCCAGAAGCTGATGAAGCAACAGCCGCTGGTGATCGACGGCATCATGAAGAGCATGCTGGGTTCTGCCGAAAAAACCCTGCTGCCTAAAATGCGCACTGCTGCCGAAACCTACGGCAAGTCCATCAGCAAATAAGGTCGCGCATGACAATGAAAAACGGCCCTGCGGGGCCGTTTTTCATTGATCCTGATGCGGCACCATCAGCACACTCTTGGTGAATGTGCAGGGCTCAGCACCCAGATTGTGATAGCTGCATGGCTGATCCAGTGCAAAAGCCAGGGACTGCCCGGCTTGCAACACATGGGTTTGCCGTTGCCGCGGTAACTGTAATTGCAGCTGTCCGGCCAGTACGTACAGCAGCTCCTGACAGCCGGGCGCGTCAGACTCGGCCAGATAACTGTCACCGGCCGCCAGCTGCCAGCGCCACAGCTCCAGAGTCATGCCCGGCATGGCCAGCGACTCCAGCAGGCTGGCATGGCTGTCTGCCTGCTCGCCCTGCCAGATGCGCAGCGGCAAGGCCCTGGCCTTGTCACTTAGCGACGGCGGGCGCACCACGTCGATAAAACTCAGCCCCAGTGCCGAGGCCAGCTTGTCCACCGTGGCAATGCTGGCATTGCTTTCCCCGGCCTCGATATTCACCAGCATGCGGCGGCTGATGCCCGCCCGGCTGGCCAGCACTTCCTGGCTATAACACTGCTCCAGCCGTGCCCGTCGCAGATTGTCTGCCACGTTTTGCATGACTTGCAGCGAACCGTTTGCGTCCTTGCTCATGGCTATGTGCAATATATTGCCCAAGTGGTGATTTGTGCATTATATTTCACAGCACCCCCACCCGCAACGAGAGCACGTCCATGACTCCGCTGACCGCCACTGCCGGCCTGCCACCCGGCCCATCCCGCCTGCCCGACCTGGTGCTGATCGGCGTCACCATGATCTGGGGCTTTACCTTTCTGGTGGTGCAGCACGCGCTGCAATGGGCTGGCCCCTTCAGCTTTGTCAGCCTGCGCTTTGGCGTGGCCGGCCTGATTGCCCTGCTGCTGAGCTGGCGTGAACTGCACGGCCTGACCCGGCGCGAACTGCTGACCGGCGCACTGGTAGGCAGCGTGCTGTTTGGCAGCTACAGCCTGCAGACGCTGGGTTTGCAGCTGATTCCCAGCAGCAAGTCGGCCTTTCTCACCGGCCTGTATGTACCGCTGGTTCCCCTGTTCCAGCTGCTGCTGTTTCGCCACCGGCCCCGGCTGGCGGCCTGGCTGGGCATCATCGTGGCCTTTGGCGGGCTGGTGCTGTTGTCCGACCCGCGTGGCCTGCAATTCAATTTCGGCGCAGGCGAATGGCTGACTGTGGCCGGGGCCGCCATGATTGCGCTGGAAATCAGCCTGGTCGGCCGCTTTGCCGGCCAGTGCCACCCGCGCCGGGTGGCGGTGGTGCAATTGTTGACCGTATCCTTGCTGGCCGCTCTGGGCTGGCAACTGAGTGGCGAAGCCGCGCCACAGTCGCATCCGGTATTGCTTGTCAG
>NZ_JAELUD010000096.1:0-12957 GCF_016429185.1 Aquitalea sp. ASV11 | reverse complement strand
CCCTGTCCGGCCGTACGCTAGACCCGCTGACGCTGGACAGCGGCAGCCTGCTGTCCGTACCGGAGTGCAGCGATCAGTCTTTTGTGCTGCAGGATGGCAAGCAGGCGGTGATCATCCACCCGGAAGGTGCCGAGGTGCAGCCGCCACACCGCGAGAGCTGGCAGGAAGGCAATGAAACGCTGGTGGAAGAATGGATAGACGAAGGCGACCCGCTCTACGTACTGGGCCAGTTGAGCAGCCACGGTGGCGTGCGACCCGACCAGCAGGCATTCCGCCAGGATGTGGGCGCAAAGCTGAGCGAATGGAAACAGGACCAGCCGGCCTTGCTGCGCCGTTTTGATCTGGACGGCAGCGGTCAGATCAGCGAACAGGAATGGCAGCTGGTACGTGCCGCTGCCGAGCGTGAGGTTCGCCAGTTACACCAGCAGCTGGCCAGCACCCCGCCCACCTTGCATGTGCGCAAACCGGATGATGGCAAACCCTATCTGATCAACACCCTCACGCCGCAAGGCGTGGCCGTGAGTTATCGCTGGCGCGCCTGGCTGCATGCACTGGCAGCATTACTGAGCTTCCTGCTCTGGCTGCATCTGGGCGCGGGCAGCAGCTGAGCGTGGCTCGCGCAAGCGCGCAAGGTGCATGACAAGGCAATTCCACCTATCATGGAGCCAAGCCGGAGGCTTCATCACCCCGGCACGCATCATCACAAGAGCGCCCCAGCGCCAGGAGACTGCAATGATCCGCCTGATTTACTCCAGCGCCCTTAATCCGGCCTATTCACCGCAAACCCTGCTGGGTCTGCTGGCCGGTTATCGTGCCCGCAACGAACGCATGGGCATCAACAGCCTGCTGTTGCTGATGAACAAGGATTTCCTGCAAATGCTGGAGGGCGAAGAAGCAGCAGTGGATGAGCTGTACGACTTCATTCAGCACGACAAGCACCATTTGCAACTGACCCTGCTGTCGCGCGAAACGGTGAACCAGCCCAGCTTTGCCGGCCAGCCACTGGTTTTCGTTGATACCGAGGAGCTGGCACGCAAGCTGGGCCATCCGGTACACCTGAGCAATATCGCGCCGCATGGCGAGCTGGACCACGCCGAGCGCGCCAAGCGCTTTGTGCAGGAATTCATCAACGGCAAGTGGCATCACCACCTGGCCAACGGCCTGAACCCGCAGGTGGTGCATCGCCGCTAGTTCCACCACATTGAAAAAGGCTGCCCTCCGGCAGCCTTTTTTGCATCAACAAAGCACCTTTACAGGGCCGCTGCGTTCAGCGCCTGATCCACATCAGCCAGAATGTCGTCGATGTGCTCGATGCCGATGGACAGGCGAATCAGCTCCGGTCGCACCCCGGCCTTGAGCTGCTCTTCCGGCGACAGCTGGCGGTGGGTGGTGGAGGCCGGGTGGCAAGCCAGGCTCTTGGCATCGCCGATATTCACCAGACGGGTCACCAGTTGCAGTGCATCGATGAAGCGGCCACCGGCCTCGATGCCACCCTTGATGCCGAAGGAAAGGATGCCCGAAGCGCGACCGCCCATGTATTTGTCCACCAGCGCCTTGCTGGGGCTGGAAGGCAGGGCAGCGTATTCCACCCACTCCACCGCCGGGTGGGCTTGCAGGCGCTCGGCCACTTTCAATGCATTGTCGCAAATGCGGTCCAGACGCAGCGCCAGGGTTTCGATGCCCTGCAGGATCAGGAAGGCATTGAACGGTGAAATGGCTGCGCCCATATTGCGCAGCGGCACCACACGGGCACGGGCGATATAGGCAGCCGGGCCCAGTGCCTCGACGTAATTCACGCCGTGGTAGCTGACATCCGGCGTATTCAGGCGCACAAAGCGTTCTTTATGCTCGCCCCAGGGGAATTTGCCGGAATCGACAATAATGCCGCCAATACTGGTGCCGTGGCCGCCCAGGTATTTGGTGAGGCTGTGTACCACGATATCCGCGCCATGCTCGAAGGGGCGGCACAGGTACGGCGAGGGCACGGTATTGTCGACAATCAGCGGCAGGCCATGCTTGTGCGCTTCCTGGGCAAAGGCGGCAAAGTCCACCACATTGCCCAGCGGGTTGCCCACCGACTCGCAGAACACCGCCTTGGTCTTGCCATCCACCAGCTTGCTGATGGAGGCCGGGTCCTTGTAGTCGATGAAGCGCACTTCGATGCCCAGCTGCGGGAAGGTGTGGGCAAACAGGTTATAAGTACCGCCATACAGCGTGCTGGTGGCAATGATGTTGTCACCGGCTTCCGCGATGGTCTGGATGGCGTAGCTGATGGCCGCCATGCCGGATGCCACCGCCAGTGCCCCAATGCCGCCTTCCAGTGCAGCTACGCGCTTTTCCAGCACATCGGTGGTGGGGTTCATGATGCGGGTATAGATATTACCCTGCACTTTCAGGTCGAACAGGTCTGCACCGTGCTGGGTGCTGTCAAAGGCATAGCTGGTGGTCTGATACAGCGGAACGGCCACCGCCTTGGTGGTCGGGTCCGGGCTGTAGCCGCCGTGCACGGCCAGGGTTTCCAGTTTCATCTTCTTCTCTCCTGTGGCTTTACGCCTGTTGCATATCGCACTAACCATACCGTCAGCAGGGGAAGAAGCCAAGCCGGATTTCCTGCAAAGCTTATGAATTTCCGGCACAAAATGACAAATGGCCAGTCAGCGACTGGCCATGCAATGCGGCAAGGAAAAGATGACTTATACCGCCGGCAGCGCACCATGTACCGGTGCCATGCCGGCCAGCACGCGCTCGAAAGGCTGGCGGAAACGGCTGGACACATAAGGTGCCAGGAAATACAGCAGACTCAGGCACCCCTCGCGCGCCACGGTCTGTGCTTCCTGTGGACATTTGGCAATGTCGGGACGGGCAATCCAGCCGGTTTGCAACAGCTGGAAATTACGCGCGAGAAAACCGATCTGCACGTCGTCACCTTCCAGCATGCCCTGATCGCGCAGCTTGAAAAAAAGCTTTTCCACGCCACGGCTGATCAGCCCGGCTTCGATCTTGCTGTAGCTTTCCTGCAAGGACTGGTTGACCGAAAACAGGCTGGAAATGCTCTGCGGGATAAAACGGAAGGTCCACAGATGACGCAATACCTTTTCCAGCAGCGACACCAGGCCCTCGATCGAGGCATTCACGCTCAACTCGCCCGCGGCATTGAGATAATCAGCCATACCCTTGGAATAGCGCCGGTACAGCTCATTGATGATGTCTTCCTTGCAGGCAAAGTGGTAGTACAGATTGCCGGTGCTGATATTCAGGTAACGCGCAATGTGATTGGTGGTGACGCTGCGCTCGCCCTGCTGGTTGAACAGCTGCAGGCTGGCTTCGACAATGCGGTCAAAGGTTGGACTTTTGCTTTCTTTACGGCTCATGGCAGGTTCTTCCCGGTGCGCGGAACCCCGGGACAGACTGTTCCCGGCACCCGCTGCGTCTGTGATCGACAAACACCGGCACATGATACCGCAAGCCGTCCCGGGCAGCACGGCGATTGCCATGGGCAGCCGTTTGGCGATGCAAAAAGGCAGCACAAGGCTGCCTTTTGGTGTGGGATTTACGGCTTTGCCGGATGGGCGGCTTACTGCACATTCACCGTGGCAAAGTTGACCCGACCAAACGGGTTGGCAGCAAAACCGCTCACTTCCTTGCGCTCCAGTACATAGGCCGTGGGGTGGGCCAGCGGCAGCCACAAGGCCTGATCGCTGATCAGCTTTTGCGCTTGCAGGTACAGCTTGCTGCGCTGGGCAAAATCGCTGGTTTTCTTGCCGTCGCTAATCAGCTTGTCCAGCTTCGGGTCGCAATAGCGGGCAAAGTTGGTGCCGGACTGCACGGCGGCACAGGAGAACTGCGGGGTGAGGAAGTTGTCCGGGTCGCCATTATCCCCGGCCCAGCCCATGAACAGCAGGTCGTGCTCGCCCGCCTTGCCGCGCTTGATCAGCTCGCCCCACTCGATCACCTTGATCTGCGCACGGATGCCTACCTTGGCCAGATCAGCCTGCAACAGCTCGGCGCCGGCCTTGGGGTTGGGGTTGAGCGTGCTGCCGCTGGGGCGTACCCACAGCGTGGTGTCAAAGCCGTTGGGGTAGCCAGCCTGGGCCAGCAGTTTTTTTGCGCGTGCCAGGTCTTGCGGATACGGCTTCACGCTCTTGTTATAGCTCCAGGTATTGGGCGGATACGGCAGCGTGGCGGCGGTAGCCGTGCCATCAAACACGGTTTTCAGATAGGTGGTCTTGTCGAAAGCCAGGTTGACCGCCTGCCGGACCAGCGCATTGTCAAAAGGCTTGTGCTGGCTGTTGATGGCGACAAAGGCGGTCATGAAAGCCGGTGTGGACAGTACGCGAATCTTGCTGTCGCCCTGCACTGCCAGCACGTCTTGCGGCTTGGCCGACAAGGCCAGCTGGCACTCCCCTGCCTTCAGCTTTTGTACCCGCACGGTGGCATCCGGCGTGATGGCATAGATCAGTGCCGACACCTTGGGTTTACCCCCCCAGTAAGCCAGGTTGGGCTGATAACGCACCACGCTGTCCTTCTGGAAGCTGCGGAACACGAAGGGACCGGTGCCGATGGGCTTGCTGTTGAGCTCGGCCTGTTTGCCGGCAGCCTGCAACTGGGCGGCGTATTCGGCCGAGTAAATGGAGGCAAAGCCCATGCTCAGCGTGGACAGGAAAGTGGATTCCGGATAGTTCAGCTCAAAGCGCACGGTATTGTCGTCCACCTTGCTGACCGACTTGATCAGCTTGGGCAGCTGCATGGACTGGGCATGCGGGTAGCCATTGGCCGCAGTCTTGTACCAGGGGTGCTCCGGGTTGAGCATGCGCTCGAAGCTGAATACCACGTCGTCGGCATTCAGTTTGCGCGTAGGCTTGAAGTAATCGGTGCTGTGAAAAGCCACGCCCGGACGCAGCTTGAAAGTGTAGCTGAGGCCATCGGCGCTGACCTGCCAGCTGCTGGCCAGGCCCGGCTGCAATTTGTGAGCGGACGCATCGTATTCCACCAGCCGGTTCATCAGCACATCGGCCGAGGCATTGGTGGTCACCAGCGAGTTGTACTGCACCACGTCAAAGCCTTCCGGATTGGCATCGGTACAGACAGTCAGGGGTTTGGCCGCCAGCGCCAGCGGGCTGGCCAGCATCAGGGCTGGTAACAGGGTGCGTAGGTTCATCTTGGTCTCCGTGCGGGGGAAGGCCGTCATCATGCGGGGCCCCGGCTGGACATCAGCTTAAGGGAAGATGCGGAAAATTTGAATGACGCATTCCCGCTAAGCTTATTCAGACTGCGCTTCGTGGCGGCTCTTCACCATGCTCCAGCAATTCGTTGAAGTGGCGCAATGACAGCGGGCGACTGCACAGATAGCCCTGGTATTGCTGGCAGCCTTGCTCGCGCAGCCAGTCCAGCTGGGCGTGGGTTTCCACCCCTTCGGCCACCATGGCCAGCTTCAGGATGCGGCACAGGCTGGTGATCAACTCCGGGATGGCCGAACTTTGCGGCAGGCCGGAAATGAAGGAACGATCAATCTTGAGGGTGTTGAGCGGATAGTTTTGCAGATACGCGAGGTTGGAATAGCCGGTACCGAAGTCGTCAATGGCAATGGCAAAACCCATGGCCTGCAAGGCGGCCAGCGTCTTCATGGTGTGCGGGTCGTGCGCCAGCAGCAGCGACTCGGTGATTTCCAGCTCGATACTGGCGGCCGGGCAGCCGCTTTGCTGCAGGATCTGTTGCAGGGTGGCCGGCAGTTCCGGGTCGGCAAACTGGCTGGCCGACAGGTTGACCGATACCTGCAAGTTCCGCCCCTGCTGCTGCCAGTTAGCCAGCTGGGAGGCCACCTGGGCCAGAATCTGCCGGTCCAGTTCGCGTATCAGGCCGCTTTCCTCACTGGCGGGGATGAAGCTGTCGGGAAACAACAGGCCCCGTTCCGGGTGACGCCAGCGGGCCAGCGCTTCAGCCCCGACAATGCGGCCGCTGAAGCAATCCACCCGTGGCTGATAGAAGGCTTCGAATTCGCCATTTTCCAGGCCGCGGCGGATTTCGTACTCCAGCGCCAGGCGCGATCGGGCACGCGCATCCATGGATTCGTCGTAAAACTGGACGCCATTGCGCCCGGCTTCCTTGGCGCTGTACATGGCCAGGTCGGCATGGCGCATATGGCTTTGCACATCCTCGGCCCCGTCGGCGCACAGGCTGATGCCCACCGAGGCGGTCAGCTGCACCTCCTGCCCGTGCAGCCACAAGGGGCGACCCAGGCTTTCCACGATGGCTGCAGCCAGGCTGGCTGCAAGCTCCTTGACCTGTGGAGCGCACAGCAGCAACAGGAATTCGTCACCACCCTGTCTGGCCAGTTGCTGGCCGTGGGCGAGCAGTTGTTTCAGGCGCTCGCTCATCTGCACCAGCAGCAAGTCGCCAAAGCCGTGACCCAGGCTGTCATTGATGTTCTTGAAGCGGTCCAGGTCGATGCACAACAAGGCCACTTCCAGATTTTGCGCACGGGCTTGCTGCAACAAGGCCGGGTAATGCTGCTGGACAAAATTGCGATTGGGCAGCCCGGTGAGGATATCGTGCATGGCCAGATAGCTGGCGCGCGCCTCGGCCTCTTTCAGCTCGCTGACATCCATTTCGCTGACCAGCACTGCAGGCTGGCCGGATGCCGCATCACGGCAATGGCGTGCCGACACCTCATGCCAGCGCTCACCCTGCCGGGTCAGCACCCTGGCCACCAACCGGCCCTTGCCATGAGCCTGCAGCTGTTGTTGCAACGCGGCCAGATCTGCCGGGTCGACAAACCGCGTCTGCCAGCACTCTGCCGGGTCCAGCACTTGCTCACGTGCACTGGGATTGCGATACAGCGCCTTGCCATCGGCCTGATACAGGGTGATGAATACCGGCGAATGCAACAGGGCTTCCGCACTGCGCAGGGTGTCCGGGTCGGCCTGCAATTCACCCAGCGCTTCGCACAGCATCAGCATGCGTCCCTGATGGCGTATTCCGCTGAACATCACCTTCAGGCTGCGCGGATGACCGTTGGGATAGAGCGTCCAGGTTTCGGAAAACATCATGTCATGGCTGATGAAGTCGCTCTGGTACTGCTGCAAACGGCGCGCCACGGAGTCGGACATGTCCTGCCCCATGTCACGGCTGCACAATTCATCCAGGCTGGCAGCCTCCCACACCTGCAAGGCAGGAGGGTTGGCCCAGTACACGCGCCGGGCTTCAATATCGAATACCCATACCGGATGGCGCAGCCTGTCGAGCAAGGCAAAGCGCGCCATGCTTTCCTCGGTAAACGGTACTCCATCATGCGGCATATCGCGTTCCAACCTGCTCTTGCATCCTGAATGGTGAAGCCATGACAACAAGCATTACGTCATGTGCAATGAATAAGAGAGTCATTCTAGCAATCATCCAGCCTTTTTAAACCATAAACTTAAAATAAATCTCACTTCTTTAATACCTGCCCATATTTTAAGCAACAGCTAGATAACGCCCGCCCGCCATGACGGGTGGACAAGCAGTCAGCTGACGCCAGAAAAATAAAAAAGCCCCCGTAAAAACGGGGGCTTAGCCTGCTGACAAAATAATTTGGTGCGACTTCACTGGACCCGGCAAAGCCGGGCCTTTCGACAAAGTGATGACTTCCGCAGCCTTCCCATCTATTCCCAATCTCCCCGTCCTTGCCCTGCAAGGGAGCCTCGCTTTCCTTCCAGAAAGCGAGAGGGATTTCTGAGCCCCGTCAAAACGGGGGCTTATGGCGGTGGGACCCAGACAGGCCCCACGCCTGGGCTGGCTTACAGATAGCTGTCGGTGCTGGGGCAGCTGCACACCAGGTTGCGGTCGCCGTATACGTCGTCGATACGGTTCACGCTCGGCCAGAACTTGTTTTCCAGCACATAAGGCAGCGGGAACAGGCCGGTTTCGCGGCTGTACGGACGGTCCCAGTCGCCAGCGATGTCAGCCTTGCTGTGTGGTGCATTGCGCAGCGGGTTGTTGTCCGCCGGCCATGTGCCGTTCTGCACCTGGTCGATTTCCTGACGGATGGCGGTCATGGCGGCAATGAAGCGGTCCAGTTCGGCCTTGGGTTCGGATTCGGTCGGCTCGATCATCAGCGTGCCCGGTACCGGGAAGCTCATGGTCGGAGCGTGGAAGCCGTAGTCCATCAGGCGCTTGGCCACGTCCACCTCGGTGACGCCGCTGGCAGCCTTGAGCGGGCGCAGGTCGATGATGCACTCGTGCGCCACCCGGCCATTGGCACCGGTATACAGCACCGGGAAGTGCTCACCCAGCTTCTTGGCCATGTAGTTGGCGGACAAGAGGGCGTTTTCGGTAGCGGCCTTCATGCCTTCGGCACCCATCATGCGGATATACATGAAGGAGATGGGCAGGATGGAAGCCGAGCCGAACGGCGCAGCGGACACCGCAGACTGACCTGCAATCGCGCCCGGCACTTCAGCCACCACGTGGTTGGCCATGAACGGGGCCAGATGGGCTTTCAGGCCGATCGGGCCCATGCCCGGGCCGCCACCGCCGTGCGGGATGCAGAAGGTCTTGTGCAGGTTCATGTGCGACACGTCGGCACCGATATCGGCCGGACGGCACAGACCCACCTGGGCGTTCAGGTTGGCACCGTCCATGTACACCTGACCACCGTGGCTGTGGATGATGTCGCAGATTTCGCGGATCGGCTGTTCGAACACGCCGTGAGTGGACGGGTAGGTAATCATCAATGCCGCCAGGTTGGCCGAATGCTGCTCGGCCTTGGCCTTGAGGTCGGCCACGTCGACGTTGCCGGATTCATCACACTTCACCACCACTACCTGCATGTTCATCATCTGCGCGGTGGCCGGGTTGGTACCGTGGGCCGATTGCGGAATCAGGCAGATATTGCGCTGCGCTTCGCCACGCGCTTCGTGGTAACGGCTGATGGCCAGCAGGCCCGCGTATTCGCCCTGCGCGCCGGAGTTGGGCTGCATGGAAATGGCGTCAAAACCGGTGATGGCTTTCAGCTGGGTTTGCAGGTCGTCAATCAGTTGCAGGTAACCGGCAGCCTGATCGCGCGGGGCAAACGGGTGCATATTGGCGAATTCCGGCCAGGTGATGGGAATCATCTCGCTGGTGGCATTCAGCTTCATGGTGCAGCTGCCCAGCGAAATCATCGAGTGATTCATCGCCAGGTCGCGGTTTTCCAGCTTCTTCAGGTAGCGCAGCATCTCGTGCTCGCTGTGGTGGGTGTTGAACACCGGGTGGGTGAAGAAGGCGGATTCTCGCTTGAGGCCGGCCGGGATGGCATCGGCAGCGGCGGCATCCAGCGCGGCAATGTCGGCATCCTTGCCGGTAAACAGCTGGATCAGCGTGGCCAGATCAGCCTCGGTGGCGGCTTCATGGAAGGCAACACCCAGCACGGTGGCGGACACGCGGCGCAGGTTATAACCGGCAGCCAGGGCGGCGGCGTAGATGGCATCGGCATTGGCCGCTTCCACCTGTACCGTGTCGTAGAAGCGGTCGAATACCAGCTTGCCACCGGCGCTCTTCACCGCATGGGCGAAGATGGCGGCCAGACGGTGGATGCGGCTGGCGATGCGCTTGACGCCTTCGGCACCGTGATACACCGCGTACATGCCGGCGATATTGGCCAGCAGTACCTGGCTGGTACAGATATTGGAGTTGGCCTTTTCGCGGCGGATGTGCTGCTCGCGGGTTTGCAGCGCCATGCGCAGCGCGGTCTTGCCCTTGGCGTCCACCGACACGCCGATGATGCGGCCCGGAGCCGAGCGCTTCATTTCATCCTTGAAGGCAAAGTAGGCAGCGTGCGGGCCACCATAGCCCATCGGCACGCCAAAGCGCTGGGTATTGCCAATGGCCACGTCTGCACCCATTTCGCCCGGCGACTTCAGCGCCACCAGCGCCATGATGTCGGCAGCCACCACGGCCACACCACCCTTGGCCTTGACGGCGGCAATGTAGGGCGTCAGGTCGATCAGGTCGCCCGCTTCGCCCGGATACTGGAACAGTGCGCCAAAGTAGTCACCATTGCCGGCTTCTTCCGGATGGCCGGAAACCAGCTCGAAACCGAAGTACTTGGCACGGGTCTTCATCACGTCCAGGGTTTGTGGCAGCACGCGGCTGTCGACAAAGAACTGCGCGGACTTGCTCTTGGACACGCGGCGCGCCATGGCCATGGCTTCGGCGGCGGCGGTGGCTTCGTCCAGCAGCGAGGCATTGGCCATTTCCAGACCGGTCAGGTCCATCACCATTTGCTGGTAGTTGAGCAGCGCTTCCAGACGGCCCTGGGCAATTTCCGCCTGGTACGGGGTGTAAGCGGTGTACCAGCCCGGGTTTTCCAGCACATTGCGCAGGATGACGGTGGGGGTCAGCACCGGGTAGTAACCCAGGCCGATGAAAGACTTGTTGACGATATTGCGGCTGGCCACATCTTTCAGCGCAGCCAGGGCTTCAGCTTCCGGCACCGGGGACGGCAGGTCCAGCGCACGGTTCAGGCGGATGTCGGCCGGCAGGGTCTGGGCCACCAGATCGTCCAGCGAGGCGGCGCCGATTTCGGCCAGCATCTCGCTGCGCTCGGCATCGGAGGGGCCAATATGGCGGGCAATGAATTCGCTACGGTTAAACAGGGAAGCAAGAGTCATGGTGGGTGTCCGGTAATGAAGAGCAGAACCTGAAAGTGAAAAAGCCCCGCGATGGTCAGCATCACGAGGCTTTGACAGCGTGCAATCAGGCGCCGATTTCCTTGGCGTAGCCAGCGGCATCCAGCAGGCTGTCCAGATCTGCGGCATTGGCCGGCTTGATCTTGAAGAACCAGCCAGCGCCATAGGGCTCGCTGTTGGCCAGCTCGGGAGCGGCTTCCAGTTCGGCGTTCACTTCCAGCACTTCACCGGCGATCGGGGCGTATACGTCGGAAGCGGCTTTTACCGATTCCACCACGCCGGCCTGCTCTTCAGCAGCCAGGTTGGCACCCACTTTCGGCAGCTCGACGAACACGATGTCGCCCAGCAGCTCTTGTGCATGTTCGGTAATGCCCACGGTGACGGAACCGTCGGCTTCCAGACGCAGCCATTCGTGGCTGGCAACGTATTTCAGTTCGGCAGGGATATTGCTCATGGATTGAATCTCCTCGGATTGATTGAACCGTTACGGGAGCGGGAAACGGCAAGCCAGCGACAAGGGCTGGCTAGCTGTATTCCGGCTCGCTGTTATTCGAAAACTTTCTTGCCGTTGCGCACGAACGGCATCTTCACCACGCGGACAGCGGTGAGCGTACCACGCAAATCCACCTGTGCGTCGGCACCGGTTGCGGCCGGTACACGGGCGATGGCGATGGAGTGCTTGAGGGTGGGCGAGAAGGTGCCGCTGGTGATGATGCCCTCACCCACGCCTTCCACGACCACTTTCTGGCCTTCACGCAGCACGCCACGGCCTTCCAGCACCAGGCCCACCTGTTTCATCGGCACGCCGGCGGCCCTTTGGGCTTCCAGTGCCTTGCGGCCGATGAAGTCACGGCTGGCCGGTTCCCAGGCAATGGTCCAGCCCATGCCGGCCTGCAGCGGGGATACGGTTTCGTCCATGTCGTGGCCGTACAGATTCATGCCGGCTTCCAGACGCAGGGTGTCACGTGCGCCCAGGCCGATAGGGGCCACGCCAGCGGACACGAGTTCGTTGAAGAAGTTGATGGCCTCGCCAGCCGGAATCATGATTTCCAGGCCGTCTTCACCGGTATAGCCGGTTCGGGCAAAGAACCAGTCGCCTGCAGGCAAGCCCTGGAATACCTTGAGTGATTGAATGGCGTCGGCCAGTTGCGGCTTGACCGCACAGACCTTGGCAATGGCATTGGGGCCTTGCACCGCCAGCATGGCCAGGTCGCGACGTACATTGAGGGAGACATCAAAACCGGCCTTGTGGCTCTCCATCCAGGCCAGGTCTTTATCAGTGGTACCGGCATTCACCACCATGCGGTAGCCGTAGGAGGTCAGGTAGACAATCAGGTCGTCCACCACGGTGCCGTCTTCGGTCAGCATGCCGGAGTACAGGGCCTTGCCTTCGAAGGGCAGCTTGGCCACGTCGTTGGCAATCAGCTGTTGCAGCCAGGCTTTGGCATCGCTGCCGCTGATGTCGATCACGGTCATGTGGGACACATCGAACATGCCGGCGTCGCTGCGCACGATCTCATGTTCCTTCAGCTGGGAGCCGTAATGGATGGGCATTTCCCAACCGGCGAAATCAACCATCTTGGCGCCGGCGGCGACATGAGCGTCAAACAGGGGGGTACGTTTCGGGGCCGTCATCTGTGCGTCCTTGCAAAGGGGGTGTTTTGCCTGTCTTGGTACAACACCCCTCTGTCCTGACACCTGAGATTTTCCGGCGGGCATTTCAGCCGCCGTTAGCCCCTTCGGTGGCTGCCTCTACGTGCAGCGCTCTCCAGAGTAAAGCAGATACGTGATATCCGATGATGCAGTCCTTTTGCCTGAGCGATTGCGGGTGCGCTTGCGCCTTCGGCGGTGGCCGCGATTGGCCACTCTCTCCTGCATGATGGGGGCGATTATCGTTGCAGATAAAGACAAAGGCAAGCCAAGAATATCTTCACGCGAAGTGATCTATCCTGTTGTTTTTGCATTATTTTCATAAGCGAAAAGATACGAATGAAAATAATGTCACAATTTATTCATTATTGATCAGGAATAACAAAAGGGCTGCCCTGGCAGCCCTTGTTGATCCACATCTCACCTGCCCTTCAGCCGACGTCGACACGCCGCAGCAGGTGTTGCAGCGCCCTGCCTCAGTACCACTCGATACCGCTCTTCTCGGTGGAGATGATGGTACCGGCTTCGCCCTTCACGATCTTCTCGATGTCTTCCAGCGCGCCAATCACTGCACGCTTGCCGGTCAGGCGGGCAAATTCGCAGGCAGCTTCCACTTTCGGGCCCATCGAACCGGCCGCAAAGCCCAGCTTGTCCATTTCGT
>NZ_JAELUD010000095.1:0-13168 GCF_016429185.1 Aquitalea sp. ASV11 | reverse complement strand
GCCATATACATCCAGCAGGGTGCCGAAGGGTTTGTCGGCCTGGGTGTTCTTGGCGCGGGCGTAAACCAGCGAGCGCTGGTCACGCGAGAAGGGCAGCTGCTCGCCATCGGCTTCCAGCAGGTACTGGCGGATTTCCGGGCGGATGGCCTCCACCAGATAGCGGATATTGCCCAGCACCGGGTAATTGCGCCGCACGGCGTGGCGGGTTTGCGTGAGGTCCAGCACGCCCAGCAGGCTGAGCGCGATGGCGGTGAGGGTGAAGGGCCACAGCCATTCGATCTGGTGCAATACCAGGCCGATCAGGCTGAGCAGGATGCAGGCGGCGAAAAAAGCATAGCGACTGAGCAGGGACAGGTTCATGCGGGCTCCGGCAGGCGTGGGCTGAATGCGATGTGGAACAGGACAAGGCTTGAGACTTGTCCTGCCTGATCGGGTTCAGCTTAGCGCCCAGGCCGGGGCAGTGCCATGGCTGATGGCAGCGCAGTGACGGTGTTAATGAAAGCGCACGATGTCGCCGTTGCAATCGAACGCCAGATAGCGCGACACATCGCCACCGGTCTGGATGGTCTGGATCATGCGCTTGAGCGCCGCTTCGATATCGGCTGCGGCGGGCGGGCCACCGGCGCTGCCGTCCAGACAGGCGACAAACACGATTTGCCACGACTCGCCCATGCGGGCGGATTCGGCTTGCAGGCTGGCAAAGTCCACCAGCTCTCCGGCTGCGCGGTCCAGGCACATGATGGGCAGCAGGATGCCGCCCTGGCCGCGGGCAAAGCGTTCGGCTTCCTGCGGCTGGTGGTCGTCATGCAGTACTGCCTTGGCAAATACCAGCAGCAGCTGTTGCGGGACAGGCTGCTGGCGGGCGGCAGCCAGCAGGGTGTTGAAATCGTGGATATCCATGGTCAGGCACTCGACAAGGTGGGCGCACACAGTGTGGCTGCCGGCATGGCCGCTGGCCATTCTCCGCAGGAACTAGTCTGGCAGCGCAGTGGAATTAGACCGCAATAAAGCGGATGCGCGGTCGGGGCCGCCCCTTTATGCTGACAGCCATCACAACAAGGGAGGCGCGACGATGAATCGCGACATGGTGGGACTGGTGGTGCTGGCGGCCCTGTGGGGCGGCTCGTTTCTGTTCATGCGGGTGGCCGTACCCGAACTGGGCGCTGTGCCGCTGATTGCCTTGCGCCTGGCGCTGGCGTCGCTGGTGCTGTTACCGGTCTTGCTGCTGCGCGGTGGCCTGCCCCTGTGGCGGCAGCACTGGCTGCGCATTGCCGTGGTGGGGGTGTTTCTGTCGGCCCTGCCGTTCTGCCTGATTGCCTGGGCCAGCCATAGCCTGCCGGCGGGCGTAGCATCGGTACTGAATGCCACCACCCCGTTGATGACTGCGCTATGGGCCATTCCGCTGGCGGGTGAGCGCATGCGCTTTGCGCGCGCCGCGGGCTTGCTGCTGGGTTTGGCCGGGGTGCTGGTGTTGATGCTGGGGCGTGGTGCGGCATTCGACGTGCAGTCGCTGCTGCCGGTGCTGGCCATGCTGGGGGCCACTGCCTGTTACGGTTGGTCCGGTCATATGGCGCGGCGCTGGTTGCCCGGCCTGCCGCCGCTGGTTACCGCCACCGGCAGCCTGTTCAGCGGTGCCGTGCTGGTGGCACCACTGGCCTTGTTCTCGCTGCCGGCACAGGCACCCTCACCCATGGTGTGGGGCGCGGTGCTGGCCCTGGCCGTGGGCTGTACTTCGCTGGCTTATCTCATCTACTACCGTCTGATTGACCGGCTGGGCGCGACACGCGCCAGCACGGTGACCTATCTGGTGCCGGTATTCGGTGTGCTGTGGGGGGCCTTGTTTCTGCAAGAGGCGGTCAGCTGGCCGATGCTGCTTGGCGGGGTGCTGATTCTGGGCGGAGTGTTGCTGCTGGGCTGGCGACCCCGGTCCTGAGTCTCCAGCCGTTTGCAGCCGGTTTCAGGCGGTAGCTGCTGCAGTGGTGAGTGGCAACAGGATACATACCCGGAAGCCACCGTCAGCCTCATCCACAAAGCGCAGTTGTCCGTGGTGCTGCTTTACCACGCGCGAGACGATGGCCAGCCCAAGGCCGCTGCCGCCATCGGTGCCGCGGTGTTCGGCCAGCCGCTCGAACGGTGCCAGGGCCGATTCGCGCAGCGCTGCCGGAATTCCCGCACCATGGTCGATCACACTGAGCGTGGCCATATTGTCCTGGCTGGCCACTTCCACCCGGATTGGCGGTTTGCCGTAACGCCGGGCATTTTCCAGCAGATTGGACAGCAGGCGCTCCAGCGCCAGCGCATCGGCGTGCAGTTCCGGCTCGGCCAGACGATCCAGGTGGACATCCAGCCCGCTGCGGCCAAAGCGCGCCACTACGCTGTCGGCCAGCTCTGCCAGGGCAACCGGCTCCAGCCGGGCCGATTCCTCGGCGCGGGCAAAGTCGATGAACTGGCGCACAATGCGCGACAGCTCGTCGATATCCGCCAGCATGTCCGGGGTGTCCGGGCTGCTGTCCTGCAGCTCCAGCATCAGTTTCAGCCGGGTCAGCGGGGTACGCAGGTCGTGCGACAGGCCGGCCAGCATCAGCCGGCGTTCCCGCGCGGCATTGTCCAGCGCGCTGGCCATGTGGTTGAAGCCGCGCGCCAGGGCAATCAGCTCGCGCGGGCCGTCTTCGGCCAGCGGCGGTGGCAGCTTGCCGCCTGCCAGCTCGCGCGAGGCATCCACCACCTTGCTGATGGGGCGGGTGATGCGCCAAGCCACCACTGATGCCAGCAGGATGGCCAGCACGGTGGCCAGCAACGCAGCCTGGATCAGCGAATAAATGGGGCGGTCGCTATAGCGGCCAAACGGAATCACCAGCCAGTACGGTGTGTCCAGCACATGCACGTTCACCCACAGCTCGTTGCGGTCTTCGCGGTGCACCATGTAGCCGTGCACGGTGTCTCCCAGGCCCTTGCTCAGCCGGCTGACCAGGCTGTCGGCCACGCGGGGCAGTTCCTTGTCAAACTGTTGGCGGGGAGCGGACTCCTGCGGCAGCAGGCGTGGCAGGCCGGGCCGGTTGTAGCTGGCCAGAAAAGCGGTGCGCTGGGCCGGGTTCATGTTGTCCATCGAACCCTCCAGAAACGCCAGGGTGTCCACCACCTGGGCATACAGCTGCTTGTCCATCAGCTTGTGGCGCTCGCCTGCGGCAATGTAGACCGTCACCACCTGGGTGGTGACCACCACCACCACCACCAGCACGATCAGGCGAAACAGCAGGGAACCGGCAAGGCGTCGCAGCACGGCTTACTCCCGCTCGCTGCCGTCAGGCACAAAGACATAGCCATAACCCCACACCGTCTGGATGAAGCGCAGCGGGCTGTCGCCAGCCTCCAGTGCCTTGCGCAGGCGGGAAATATGCACGTCGATGCTGCGGTCCAGCGATTCGCCATTGCCCTTGCCCAGTGCCATTTCCATCAGCTGTTCGCGGGTGAGCGGGCGGCGCGGATGAGTGGCCAGTACGGTGAGCACGGCAAATTCCGCCGTGGTCAGCGGCAGCACCTGCTGGTTTTTTTGCAGCTCGCGGCGGCCCAGATTGAGCTGGAAGTCGCCAAACTCGATGATTTCGTCGGATTCATGCCGGGCGGCCAGCGCCGGCGTGGCATGATGGCGGCGCAATACCGACTGGATGCGTGCGGTCAGTTCGCGCGGGTTGAACGGTTTGGGCAGGTAGTCGTCCGCGCCCATTTCCAGTCCCAGGATGCGGTCCACGTCTTCACCGCGCGCGGTCAGCATGATTACTGGCACGGTTTCGCCCTGGGCACGCAGGCGGCGCACCACGGCCAGACCGTCATCACCCGGCATCATCACGTCCAGTACCATCAGGTCGGGGCGGTTGCGTGCCAGTTTGCGGTCCAGTTCGCGCGCGTCCGGCAGGGTGTCCACCACATAGCCTTGCTGGCCCAGATAGCGGGTAAGCAGTTCGCGCAGCTTGGCGTCGTCGTCGACGATCAGAATCTTGTTGTGTTCCATGATATTTTCCTTGATGGCGCGGCGGAGTGTGACAGCCGTCATGCTAATGGCAAAGCTTAACGTGCCTCGGCGCTGGCGGCGATGGGGCTTCATGAATTTCTGTTAAACCCTGATGGCCATTCACATTAGTTAACATTTGGTAACATACGGCACACGGTTGGGCAAAAACGGGCTCCTACACTGCCATTGTGTCCTGTATGCCGGAGTACATCATGAGCAACAAATCCCTGATTTGCATGACAGTCATCCTGTCTGCGCTACTGGCGCCTGCACTGGCGCGTGCCGATGAACGCGGTGGCAATGGTGCGGATATCCGCGAGGCCCGCCAGCAAGCCCATGCCCAGGTCAGCCTGGCAACGTCATCTGCCACCACCGTGGGCGAGCCGGCAGTCAGCCCGCCGTACAGCATGCGCCGTCCTGCAGACGAGAAATGAATCCCGCGGCATTTGCCGTGTATCCCACCCGCCTTCTGCCCCGATTCCCAAGCATCGTCGTGGCAGGAGGCCTGATGTCAGGTTAAAATACAGCCATGAAGTACCATGCCATTTATGTCCTGCTGTTTGCTTCGGTGACGGCATTTGCCTTGCCGGTAGCTGCACAGGGCCCGGATGGCATGCAGGACGGAGCAACCGAGTTTCCGCATCAGGGCCGGCCACCGGCTGGCGAAGAGCGTCGCTTGCGTAATCTGCGCCTGAAGGAGGCCGTGCAAGCCGGTGACTTGTCGCCGGAAGATGCACGCCGTTTGCAGCGCAAGCATCCCGGCCCGCCATTGCCCCCGCCTGCGGGAAACGGCATGGAGCGGTATGGCCCGGATGGTTTCTCCCGTCCGCCTCCGCCCCCGCCGGCTCAGCGCAATTTCTGGCGTGACAAGCGGCAAAAGGCGCAGGAGCAATACCAGAACGATTGACCCGGTTGCATGGTGCGCCGGGGATTGCCAGTGGCAGGGACACGGCTTTGAACACAGCTTGGGGAAAACGGATTCGTATGCGCAGCTTGTCCTGCTTGATCGGGCTGCTGCTTTTGCCGACGGCGCTGGTCCAGGCGGGAGTTCCCGACTGTGACAGGGCCATGGCACCACAGCGCTGTGCCAGTTATCGCCAGGCCTGGCTCAGCTGTAACGATATGACTGACGGTGCGGCACGCGCCTGTATCGAACAATACACGCCTGCGCTCAGTTGCAAGCGTAGTCGCGATGCACGGCAGTGCGAGGCCTTGCAGGCGGCTCAACAGGCTTGTGACGGCACGGAAGGCGCGGCACGGCGGCTGTGCGTGCGCGAGCGCATACCCGCAGCCGATTGCAGTCACGCCAGTAACAAGGCGCGTTGCGAGCAACGTGCCGCTGCCGAATGGCAATGTGCCGAAACCGCCGGCCAGCAGGGCCGTGAATGTGTGCGCAAGGCACTGATTCCGCCCCCGGCCGCAGCCAGTCGTCCGGCACCACGCCGTTAACCTTGGTGTGATTTATCCGAAAAGACCCGGCAGCGCCGGGTCTTTTCAACTTGATGACAAACCCCCTCTCGCTTTCTGAAAAGAAAGCGAGGCTCCCTTTCAGGGAAAGGGCGGGGGGATTGGGATTAGACGGGAAGGCTGTGGAATAAGGTGCTTGGTCGTAAGGCCCGGCTTTGCCGGGTCCTGTGCAATCGAACCAGATTACTTTGTCAGCAGCCTGGATGGCATGGTTTCAGGGCAGCAGGATCAGCGAGCCGGTGGTGCGGCGGCTTTCCAGGTCGCGGTGTGCCTGTGCCGCATCGGCCAGTGCATAGCGGGCAGAAGGTGTCACCTTGATGCTGCCGTCGCCAATGCGGGCAAACAGCGCCTGGGCAGAGGCCTCCAGTTCGCTCCGGCTGGCCACATAGTCAGCCAGTTTGGGGCGGGTGAAGAACAGCGAACCCTTTTGTGACAACAGCAGCGGCTCGAAGGCCGGTACGGCGCCGGAGGCATTGCCGAAGCTGACAAAAGTGCCGCGCGGTGCCAGGCTGTTGAGCGACATTTCGAAAGTACTTTTTCCCACCGAATCGTAAACCACCGGCACGCCTTGCCCGCCGGTAATCTCACGCACACGCGCCACCACATCTTCCTGGTTGTAATTGATGACATGCTGGCAACCCAGCTGTCGCGCCAGTTCCCCCTTGGCGGCGGAACCGACGGTACCAATCACGTTTACCCCCAGCGCATGCAGCCATTGCACGGCAATCTGGCCCACGCCTCCGGCGGCGGCATGCCACAGCACGGTCATGCCGGGCTGCACCGCAAAGGTGCGGCGGATCAGGTACTCCACGGTCATGCCCTGCAACATGGCGCAGGCAGCCACCTCGTCACTGATATGGTCCGGCAGTTTCACCAGTACGGCGGCCGGAATCAGCCGTTCGCTGCTGTAGGCACCCAGCGGTCCGCCCGCGTAGGCCACCCGGTCACCCACTGCCACCTGACTGACGCCTTCGCCCACCGCCAGCACGGTGCCGGCGGCTTCGCTGCCCAGGCCGCTGGGCAGCGAGACCGGATACAAGCCGCCACGCTGGTAGGTATCGATAAAGTTGATGCCGATGGCACTGTGGCGCAGCAGGACCTCACCCGGCCCGGGCTGGCCTGTCGTCACGTCCTCCAGTTGCAGTACTTCCGGGCCTCCATGTTGATGGAAACGGATTGCCTGGCTCATCTTGCCTCCCTTGGCTGGCCGATTGAGGAAGTGCCGAGTCTGCGCCTGCCTGCTTTGTACCGGCAAGCGTCTTGTGCTGAACAGTCTGTTTTTTAAGGGTTACTGCTTGGTATTTGGCTGTATTTGTTTCTACATTGAATCAATCCCTGACATTGTGCTGTGCGATACAGGGGCAAGGTGCGACGGGCGGGAAACAGGAAAGGGCAGGACATGAAAGGCGTGGTATTTACCGAATTCATGGAAATGGTGGAAGCGCGTTTTTCTGCCGACATGGTGGATGACATCATCGACGATGCGCAGATCAAGTCCGGCGGTGCATATACCGCAGTGGGCAGCTATCCTTTTGCCGAAATGGTGGCGCTGGTGACGGCCTTGTCGCAGCGCAGCGGGCTGGAGCCTCAGGTGCTGATCTACACATTCGGTCATTATCTGTTTGGACGCTTTGCCCAGTTGTATCCATACAGCATACAGGGCTGCAATAATGCATTCATGGTGTTGAGCAATATCGAAAAACACATCCACCAGGAAGTGCACAAGCTCTACCCGGATGCGCAACTGCCACATATCGAGGTGCTCAGCAGCGATGAGCGCTGCCTGACCCTGTTGTACCGTTCGCCACGTTGTCTGGCATCGCTTGCTACCGGGCTGATCCAGGGGGCGCTGGATCATTTTTCCGAACAGGGCCGTATCACCGCAGAGCCATTGAATGCAGACGGTAGTGAGGTGCGCTTTGTAGTGGAGTTGCTATGAGCCAGAGCGAGGAGTCCCGGCTGCAAGAGCAATTGCAGCGCTATCAAAAGCGCTATTTACGCGAGAAAACCGCCCGCAAGGAAGCAGAAAGCCTGCTGGAGCAGCGTAGCCGTGCCTTGTATGACGCCAATTTCGAGCTGTCCACCGTGGCAGCCCAGTTGGAAAAGATTGTTGAATGGCGGATGGCCCAGCTATCCGAAGCCTTGCTCAAGGCCGAAATGGCGGCCAAGGCCAAGTCCGAATTCCTGGCGGTGATGAGCCATGAAATCCGCACCCCGCTCAATGGTGTGCTGGGCATGGCCGAGTTGTTATCCCATAGCCAGCTGACAGCCGAGCAGGGCGATCAGGTGGCGACGCTGAAAGAATGCGGCAGTTCCCTGCTGGCCCTGATCAACGACATTCTGGACCTGTCCAAGATTGATGCCGGCAAGCTCACGCTGGAGCAGCGGCCGTTCAATCTGTTCAGTCTGCTGGACAGCGTGGTCAACCTGTTTGAACCCAAGGCCATGGAAGCCGGGCTGACCGTCACCTGGCAGCGCCCGACCGGCCACGCTTGGCTGCTGGGGGACGCCACCCGTCTGCGACAGATCACCAGCAATCTCTTGAGCAATGCCATCAAGTTCACCCATCAGGGTGGCATTACGGTGACGGTGTCGATGGCACCGCTGGAAGATACCTTCGACATGCTGCGCTTGCAGCTGGATGTACGCGATACCGGCATAGGCATGACGCCGGAACAGATGAACAAGGTATTCACCGCCTTTGAGCAGGCCGATTCCACCACCACCCGCCGCTATGGCGGTACCGGCCTGGGACTGGCCATTTGTCGCCGCCTGGCCGAAGCCATGGGCGGACGGATTGATGTCAGCAGCACGCCGGGCGAGGGGAGTTGTTTCAGTGTCCACTGGGTGGCCACCAAGGTGGCGGCCCCGGCGCAAGAGGCTGTGGAACAGCAGCCGGTGGCAGCGCCGGTGGCGGTATCAAGCCAGCCGGTATCGGTGCTGGTGGCCGAGGACAATACGGTCAACCAGAAGTTGATCCTCAAGCTGCTGGACAAGCTGGGCTACCGCGATGTGCAACTGGCGGCCAATGGACGTCAGGCACTGGAGCAAGTCTGTCAGGGCGGGATAGAGCTGGTGTTGATGGACATGCAAATGCCGGAAATGGATGGCCTGGATGCCACCCGTGCCATCCGTCAGGCCGCGCTGGCGCAGCAACCACACATCATTGCGCTGACGGCGAACGCCTTTGATGAAGACCGCGAGCGCTGCCAGCAGGCCGGCATGGATGACTTCCTGTCCAAACCGGTCAGTCTGGAGCGCCTGTCCGCCGCCATGCAGCGCGGGCTGGGACGGCTCAGTCCGCCTGCTGCATCCACGCGAGCGTAGCCGGAAGGCACTCCGGCCAGCGTGCCAGCCGGTGATCATCACCGTTGAACACGGTCTGCCGTTGACCGCTATAACCGCGTGATGCCTGCTGCCAGGGCAGTACGGCATCGGCACTACCCAGCCACAACCAGTAACGACCCTTGACAATGCCTTGCGGTCGCATGTCTCGCAGCGCCTGCATGTCGGCCTCGCCCAGCACGTATTGCTCGCCGGTATAGGGGTTGGTTTGCGCGCCCAGATAGCGCTGCAAATCCAGATGCGGGGTGATGGCCGGGTTGATCAGCGCGGCCTTCCTGCCGTGTTTTTCAGCCAGTACCGTGGCATAGAAGCCCCCCAGCGAACTGCCGATCAAGGCGGTATTTGCCGGCAGGGACAGCAAGAGCGCTTCCGCCTCGGCAATGGCCTGGGCCGGATGGGAAGACAGGCGCGGGCAGTGCAGTTGCACCTGCGGTGCGTGTTGCTGGAGGAAACGCCGGGTTTCCTCGGCCTTGAGCGATTGTGGACCGGAATTGAATCCGTGCAGGTAAACGATATCCATGAATTGAAATCATCATCAAAAAACGGCAAGCCCAGAGGGTTGCCGTTTTTGTCTGGCTTGGCAAGCATTGTCTGTTTCACGTGAAACAAACTTGATGCACCGCAAGCTTGCCGGAAGCGTAAGGCTATTCGGCCTGCCAGGAGTAGGACTTGAGAATCGATTTGAGCTTGCCGCTGCGACGCATGGCGTCAATGCCCTGATTCAGGCGGTCGGTGCTGATGTGCGATTGCGGCGCAACGGCGCACATGGTGGGCATGTAGGTGACGGTAAGCGGATGTTGCTTGAACTGACGGGCCTCATCCGGATTGGTTTTGGCCCACCAGGCAATTTCCAGTTCCGATGAAATGGCCAGGTCGGTCAGCTTCTTCTGCAAGGATTTCACCAGCAGGTCCAGCCGCGGTTCGTCCACCCGCGTGGTGCGCCCAACCGCCCACAGGTGCTCCAGCGTCGGGTAGCTGTAACCGCGGATGGTGCCAATGCGCTTGCCCACCATTTCGTCGGCCTGATGGATATCCGGTACGCCCTTGAGCGACAGCACCCGTTCGATCTGTGGATAGAATTCGCGCGTCCAGCCCAGCCGCGTGGCATTGCCGAACCATTCCGGGTTGGCATTGCACACGATATTCACCTTGCCGGTTTCGATGGTGCTTTCCACCCGCTTGCGGGCAATCACCACATACTGTGCTTTCATGCCCAGCTCGCCGGCCAGCGCATCGCCCAGTTCCTTGATCAGCCCGCTGGCCAGGTTCTGGTTGTCCGGGGTCAGCACCACGATGGGTGGTGCATCGGAGTCGGAAACGCCAATCTTCAGTATGCCCTCTGCATGGATTGGCAGGCTGAGTACTGCTCCCGCAAGCAGTAACGGCCAAGTCTTATTCAAAGCAACCATAAGCTTGTACTCTCTTCTTCTTAGTTAGTTGTCTGACAGTTCCAAGTGCAATGGTAAACTGTTCGGCCGCACCATGAGTGTGCCACCTATCGTTCTTCACCATACAGCCTGTTTGCCATGACCAAAAAACCCACGCATCCGGTATTTTCCCAGCTGTCCCAGCGCATCCTGATCCTGGATGGCGGCATGGGCACCATGATCCAGCGCCATGCGCTGCAAGAAGCGGATTACCGTGGCGAGCGGTTTGCCGACTGGTCCTGTGACGTAAAAGGCAACAACGACCTGCTGGTGCTGACCCGGCCGGATGTGATTGGCGGCATTCATCAGGCGTATCTGGATGCCGGGGCCGACATCATTGAAACCAACACTTTCAATGCCACGTCGATTGCCATGGCCGACTACCGGATGGAAAGCCTGGTGTGGGAAATCAACCACGCGGCGGCCCGCTTGGTGAAGGAGCTGTGTGTTGCGCAAACCGCAAAGAATCCGGCCAGGCCGCGCTTCTGTGCCGGCGTGCTGGGGCCGACCAACCGTACTGCCAGCATCAGCCCGGATGTGAACGACCCGGGTTATCGCAATGTCAGCTTTGACGAACTGGTCACGAGCTATACCGAGGCCATTGACGGCCTGGTGGCCGGCGGGGCGGACTTCCTGCTGGTGGAGACCATTTTCGACACACTGAACGCCAAGGCGGCAGTGTTTGCCATCCACCAGTATTTTGACGATCACCCGGACATCGCCCGTCTGCCCATCATGGTGTCCGGCACCATTACCGACCAGTCCGGCCGCACCCTGACCGGCCAGACCACCGAAGCCTTCTACAACAGCCTGTCGCACGCCGATGCCATGTCCTTCGGCCTCAACTGTGCGCTGGGGCCGGACCTGCTGCGTCCCTATGTGGAAGAACTGTCGCGCGTGTCCGCCACCTATGTGTCGGTGCATGCCAATGCCGGCCTGCCCAATGCCTTTGGCGGTTACGACCTGGAACCGGCAGCCATGGGCGACTATGTGCGTGAATGGGCCGAATCCGGCCTGATCAACATCGTCGGCGGCTGTTGCGGCACCACGCCCGAGCACATTGCCGCCATTGCCGCTGCGGTGGACGGCATTGCACCGCGCAGTTTGCCGCAGATCGAAGCCAAGTGCCGCCTGTCCGGGCTGGAGCCGTTCAACATTGGCGACAACGACCTGTTCGTCAACGTGGGCGAGCGTACCAATGTCACCGGCAGCCGCGCCTTTGCCAAGCTGATCCTGAACGGCGACTATGCCACCGCGCTGGATGTGGCACGCCAGCAGGTGGAAAACGGTGCGCAGATCATCGACATCAACATGGACGAGGGCATGCTGGATGCGCTGGCGGCCATGGATCGCTTCCTCAAGCTGATCGCCGCCGAGCCGGACATCGCCCGCGTGCCCATCATGATCGACTCCTCCAAGTGGGAAGTGATCGAAGCCGGCCTCAAGTGCATTCAGGGCAAGGGTATCGTCAACTCCATCTCCATGAAGGAAGGGGTGGACAAGTTCAAGGAACAAGCCCGCCTGCTGCGCCGTTACGGCGCGGCGGTGATCGTGATGGCCTTCGACGAAAAAGGCCAGGCCGACACCTACGCCCGCAAGGTGGAAATCTGCGAAAAGAGCTACCGCATCCTGGTGGACGAGGTGGGTTATCCGCCGGAAGACATCATCTTCGACCCCAATATCTTTGCCGTGGCTACTGGCATTGAAGAACACGCCCGCTATGGCCTGGATTTCATCGAAGCCACCGGCTGGATTCACCAGAACCTGCCGCATGCCAAGGTGTCCGGCGGCGTGTCCAATGTGTCCTTCTCCTTCCGCGGCAACAACAAGGTGCGCGAGGCGATTCACGCTGTGTTCCTCTACCACGCCATCCAGCGCGGCATGACCATGGGCATCGTCAATGCCGGGGCGCTGGAAGTGTATGACGAGGTAGACCCGGAGCTGCGCGAACGCATTGAAGATGTGGTGCTGATGCTTACCCCCAAGGATGGCGGCGATGCCACCGAGCACCTGATTGCACTGGCCGAACGCTTCAAGGGAGAAGCGGCGGGCGAGAAGAAGGGCGAGGACCTGTCCTGGCGCGAGTGGCCGGTGGAAAAGCGGCTGGAACACGCGCTGGTCAAGGGCATCACCACCTATATCGTGGAAGACACCGAAGAAGTCCGTCTCAAGAGCACACGCCCGATCCACGTGATCGAAGGCCCGCTGATGGACGGCATGAACGTGGTGGGCGACCTGTTTGGCGCCGGCAAGATGTTCCTGCCGCAGGTAGTGAAATCCGCCCGCGTGATGAAGGCCGCCGTGGCGCACCTGGAACCCTTCATCGAGGAAGAGAAGATTGCCCTCGGTCTGGCCGATGCCCCGGCCAAGGGCGTCATCATCATGGCCACGGTGAAGGGCGATGTGCACGACATCGGCAAGAACATCGTCGGTGTGGTGCTGCGCTGTAACAACTACAAGGTGATCGACCTGGGCGTGATGGTGCCGTGCCAGACCATTCTGGACGCCGCGCGCGAGCACAAGGCCGATATCATCGGCCTGTCCGGCCTGATTACCCCGTCGCTTGAAGAAATGAGCCATGTGGCCAAGGAAATGCAGCGCCAGGGCTTTGATATCCCGCTGCTGATTGGTGGCGCCACCACCTCCAAGGTCCATACCGCAGTGAAGATTGCGCCGCACTACCAGCATCCGGTGATTTATGTGCCGGATGCCAGCCGTGCGGTAGGTGTGTGTTCCAACCTGCTGTCCGACACCCTGCGCGATGGTTTTGTGGCCGAAGTGGCGGCCGAGTACCAGCGTGCCCGCGAAGGCCATGCCAACAAGGCCAGCCGCAAGGTGGTGAGCCTGGAGGCCGCGCGTGCCAACAAGCAGGCTACCGACTGGGCCAGTTACACCCCGCCCAAGCCGCAGTGGCTGGGTG